>JBKCOY010000121.1:0-8407 GCA_046309555.1 Chitinophagia bacterium | reverse complement strand
TGATATTCAATTGCGGAATCTTTTCTGCCATACTGATGATAGCATCCAATTGCTGCAGATTGATCCCAATCGCATCAAAAGGGATCTTTTTATTTGCCAGTATCTTAAGTGAAGTCAGTACCTTCTCCTGCAGGATCCATTTTGGATCGGGTTCAACGTGCATGAGGTGTCTGACTCCTTTGAAAAAAGGATTACTTCCATAGTCATCTTCAATCACTTTTAGAACCTGGTCAGGTTCTTCCAATGGAAGCCATGCCACCACTCCCTTGATCCAGGGAAACAGTGCTGCCTGATCAAACATATATGTTGAATCAACAAGACTGTTATCGGCTTGGACCAATACAGCTGAAGTGACACCTGTACTGAGTAGTTCACGCTCTACTCTTTCAGGCGTATAGCTATCATAGAGGACACCTGCATCTTTATTGAGCCATGAGTATTGTATTTTTTGAAGATCCCAGGAGTGGAGGTGTGCATCAGTCTTGTTGATCATACCTTATTCATTTGTATCTAAAATATCTGATTTTTCAAACACTGCATATTATTTCGCTGCAATTATCTATATTCATTTGACTTAATTTTTAACCCAAAGGTCGCCGCATGAAAAGAAGATCATTCATTACAGGAGCAGCAATATCTGCAGCAGGTATTTCACTATTTCATCCCTTTAATATTCTTCAAGCAAAGGACAAGACAGCACCTGTGATAGGCCATGGCGATTTCCGCTATCGTGTGAATACCCAGTGGGGTATACTGGACAGCAGAACACCGGTAAAGGATTGTCATGAAATGGTGATGGACAAGAAGAAAAGAATTTTTTTGCTGACCAACGAAACCAGAAATAACATCATCATCTATGATCGATCGGGTAAATTGCTGGGTAGCTGGGGAAACAAATTCCCGGGTGGGCATGGACTTACCCTTCATGATGAAGGAGGAGAGGAGTTTCTTTATATCACCGATCACGAGTTGGGAGAAGTTTATAAAACATCCCTGGATGGTAAAATACTCTTGACCATCCGGCATCCCAAATTCATCGGACAGTATGGTGATTGCGATAAATTCAAGCCTACTGAGACTTGTGTGGGTCCGAATGGGGATATCTATGTTGCTGATGGATATGGATCGCAATACATCATTCAATATACTTCCAAAGGAGAATTCATCAGGAAATTTGGCGGCGACAGTTTTGGTGAAAAATATTTTAAGCAGGCGCATGGTGTGACTTTGGATACCCGAAACCCAGCAGATCCGGTATTGATGTGCACCGATAGAGTAAAAACCTGTTTCAAAATATTCAGTCTTGACGGTGTTTATCGTTCATCGATTCAGACGCCAGGTGCTTATGTGAGCAGGGCTGTTTTCGATGACGAGTACCTTTATTCCGGTGTATGCTTTTCAGCCTTGAAAAATCATATGCTGACATACAATGCCGGATTCGTCACCATTCTGGACGGGAACAACAAGGTCGTATCCAATCCCGGAGGTACCAGGCCAGTGTATAAAAATGGCGAGTTGCTACCCATGGTGCAGGATAAACCCATTTTCAAGCATTGTCATGATGTACTTGTAGATGAAGACAAAAACATTTTTGTTGCTCAGTGGAATGCGGGTAACTCATATCCATACATGCTGAAAAGAGTATGATGACTCTTATGCTGAAATAATATATGTTTTCGCTCATTTTTCTTATCCTGAATTTTTGAGGTCGGCTTACATTCATATTCCTAATACCTTCAAAATTTACGTATGTCATACAGACTGACTCCAACCGATGTCGCAAGTTTTAACAGAGACGGTTATCTGATCGTGAAGCATTTTTTCTCCAAGGCGGAGACTGACAAATTGTACGGCATTGCTACCGCAGATACTGTTGTAAAAGAACATGCAACCAATGTTACCGATAGCACAGGGAAGAACTCAAAGCTCACCCTTTGGTTCACTCCTGGCGAAGATGTTTATAGTATGATGCTCAGGAGTGAACGTATGGTAGATGGCGCAGCAAAACTGCTCGACAGTGATGCTCCGGTATGCCACTATCATACCAAACTAATGCAGAAGGAACCGAAAGTAGGCGGTGCATGGGAGTGGCATCAGGATTATGGGTATTGGTATAAAAATCAGTTTCTGTATCCGGATCAGCTGCTCAGTATCATGATTGCACTCACAAAAGCAAATAAAGAAAACGGATGTCTGCAGGTGATCAAGGGGTCACACAAGATGGGCCGGGTGAATCATGGGTTTGCCGGCGAGCAGGTTGGCGCTGATATGGTCATGGTAGAACATGCATTGAAGACCATGGATCATGTTTATGTTGAACTGGAGCCAGGTGATGCACTTTTCTTCCACAGCAATATCCTTCACCGCAGTGAAGCCAATTTAAGTGATATGCCACGCTGGTCGATCATCTCCTGCTACAATTCATTGAGCAACCATGCTTTCAATGATAGCAGCACATCATGGAGAGAGCCAGTTAAAATAGTGCCTGATGACATGCTAATGAGACAGGATGTAGGCGGAGCAGCCGATAATGCAGATTTTCTCAGAAAGGAGGACGATCCGGCATTGAAAACAACCGGATGGGAAAAAGAAGTAAAGACCGTTTGATCTTTACATAATAATCATTTTTTCTGTTGAGATTCCAGTAAGAGCTTTTTTAACTCTTCAACTTTTTCTGGGTAGTCGAGGTATACATTTTTTTGTTCAAGAGGGTCTTGTTTGAGGTCGTATAGTTGTATGGGTGCTTCAATGCCGTTGATCAGCTCAGGCTTGCTGGGAATCAATCCCCCTCCCGAATTACCTGTCATGATCAGCTTCCATTGTTCTTTTCTGATCGCAAAGAATCCTTCACTGGAATGATGTATCGTGAAGGGCCGACTGTATTCATGTTTATTCCGTGCCTTGAATAGCGGTAATAAACTGTAACTGTCTATACCTTCACCAGCAGGAATATCTTTTTGAAGTATATCAGCGACAGTAGCCATCATGTCTGTGTGACAGATGGTTTGCGCTGAACTTGATCCCGATTGGATAATATCTGGCCAGCGAGCAATGAATGGAACATGATGTCCTCCTTCCCATAGATCTGTTTTCATTCCCCTAAAGGGTGTATTGGGATTGTGTCCATACTTCAGCAGAGCGTTCATCGCACCACTCATATTGGTTCCATCTTGTCCGGTTGCACCATTGTCACTCGTAAAGATCACCAGAGTATTCTTTTCAATTCCGGCTGAGCGTAAAGCCTGCATGATCTCCCCGACTGACCAGTCGGTTTCCATCACAAAATCACCATATCCACCTACCTTACTTTTTCCTTTGAATGAAGCCGATGGTGCAATGGGTACATGTGGTGAGGTTAGTGCGAAATACAGGAAAAATGATTCTTGTTTTTTTGCTTTTTGGCGGATAAAGTCAACCGCTTTTTTTGTGATCGTAGGCATTACGTTTTCCAGCGACCAGTTGCCATACATTAACCCCGGATGTCCATACATTGTATCAGGCTTGTAACGGTCTGGAATCCCAAGCGTTTTATCATTTTCGATAAAACAATATGGAGGATAATTGGGCACATCATCACCAAAATAATAATCAAAGCCTCTCGTGATTGGACCATTTTCAATTCTTGCAGTAAAATCAACCTGTTTCTCCAGCCGCAGTCGTTCATCTGCGCTGGCATCCAGACCGCTGATGGAATCACGAATGAATCTCCCGTTTTTCATGGGCCAGTCCCAGCCCAGGTGCCATTTGCCAATGCAGGCAGTTGTATAGTTGTTTTCCTTAAAAAGTCTGCCAATGGTATATGTTTCTTTGTCAATCAGTGGGGGATCGTATTGACGGGATACTCCTTTTTTTTGTTTGCTTCTCCAGCCATACTGACCCGTCAGTATACCATAACGTGTTGGAGTACAGACAGAGGAAGGCGAATGTGCATCGGTAAAGATCATTCCCTCTCTTGCCAGTTTATCAATATGTGGTGTTTGGATCTTCGAGCCGGCATTGATCACAGAAAGATCACCATAGCCAAGATCATCTGCCAGAATGAAGATTACATTTGGTTTTTTTTGTGCATGCGTCTTTAGGCTGCTTATGGCTAAAAAGAAATGGAGCAGGAGAAACATGACACTTTTCATGTTTATTATTTTACGG
The DNA here is from genome assembly GCA_046309555.1 of Chitinophagia bacterium. Taxonomy (GTDB): domain Bacteria; phylum Bacteroidota; class Bacteroidia; order Chitinophagales; family Chitinophagaceae; genus Pollutibacter. The sequence continues at coordinate 4,261 of JBKCOY010000121.1, read as the reverse complement.
TTACTTCTGTACAATTCCTTCAGCGATGATCAATTCAACTCCGATTGGCTTTTTGGAAAGCATTAGTCCGGTTTTTTGATCATATCTGCCTTCAATGATCTGGTTTCCGGTAACATGCATCTTGAAGGATACGTTCCATTCTTTGGGCCAAGATGGTAAAAGATAGATTTTGTTGTCATGACATTGCACCAGCATCTGTTGCATGGCTATTGCTGCCACAGATCCGTGGTCCTGATCAGGAACCCAGTCATAATTAGGGCCCCAGAAAACCGGAAACCTACTGCTTGTATTTTTATTGAGAAAGTTAGCACTCACCATTTTTTTGGCCTCACTTGTTTCTCCAATCAGAGCAGCCTGAATGGCATCCTGGTGCCACCCGCCAGTATTTTTAAAATACCGGTTATAGTATGTATCCCGGGCCAATTGCAGATTCGGTTTTCCAATTGCAAAGAGCATGTAGGGAAAGATGGCGTAGAGTTCAGGATTTTCAATGTTGCTGCGTTCGCCCAGTCTAGATCCTGGCAGCAGAATTTTTTTTCCAAGAGAGTCTGCAATTGGTAAAACAGGAAGATCCCGTTGTAACCGATAGCAGGTTGATATCAGCTGTTCGTCCTTTATCCATTGCTTCCAGGCAATAAGCTGTGAGGTATTCTCATTTATGCCAGCGATCTCTGGACTGGGATTGAGCATTCCTTCCTGGAAGGTTTCCAATGATTGTGCAGGCTCGATCAGTAATTTCCCTTGATCATCTCGTTTGTAATGTTGGTCATAAAAAGTGATGATCTCTTTGATGAAAGGGAGCATGCGCGTTTTGAAATACAGCGAATCATTGCTGTATTTCAGATACTGGGTCATCATGGTGCATAACTCGAGTCCGCCCTGCCAGTAATATCTTATATACAAATTATCAGAAACGCCATCCTTTTTGCCTTCACGTTTCCAACCATAATTGTCGATCAGATAAGAGCCCCATGGTGTATGTGTTTCAGGAAAGTAAGCGCCCTCATGTGAAAAATATTTTTGGGTTCTGTATTTCGCCAGGGGTAAGGCATTGATATACATGTCAAAAAATGGACGCATCAATTCTTTATCACCTGATTGATACATGGTCCAGTAGATCAGTCGTGTATTTTGGAACCAGTAGTTACCTCCCCATGCACGGAAATCAGCATCAAAGCCTTTTTTCCCGGGCCCCATATCTTCGTTGAGATCAACCGTGAAGATGGAACCGTTGAATTTTATGGGTAGCTTTCCTCTTCCTGCACAAGCGTTCATGTAACGTTGCAGTATATAAGCCTGGGTGATCTCAAACGATTTTTCTTTCTGGTCATCTGAATGGATCATCAGATAGTGTCGATTCCAAAATTCTTTCCACCATTTCTCATGGTTCGCCCATCTGCTTTCAATCTGTATTTTTTTTGCCGAAATCATTTTGGCTTCGGCTTCCTTCAACCATTTTGCTGCAGAATGAGTTTGTGATTTATGGACAAGTATGGTGAGATTGATTTTTTTTTGAGGAGTATTGGTTCTGATGTTTATCGGATCAATATTGATCAGACCATTACCACTTACCAATGCACCGAATGTTTGTCCAAGTAAAGGGTCTTTGCTTTGCTTTGCAAATTCTGATATGTTTTGATTATCCAACGTCATTTGCCAGATCGAGCTTTTGTTCTCATGGCACCAAGCAATCCCGAGTTTACTGTTCAGGATCGTATCTACTTCGGTTGAAAAAGGAGCATCCCTGAACGCAACACCATAACCGGAATGTCTTTCATCACCCGTCAGTAACCGGGACTTTGTTCGCCAGATCTGATTATTGCAGGTCATACTGACTGGAAAATTTGCTTCGGCTTCAATATGGATGAGCGGGTCATTGGCGTCTAACCAGCATCTGATCTTCAGATTTCTGTTTCCTTCCGTTGCTCTGATTTGTACTACTCCTTTTTCAATGATCAGTTCCTGATGGAAAGAATCTGATGAGAGAATATTTGGCGAGAACTGCATTTCAATCTTACCGATTTTCAGCAATCTCCCGATCTCACTCATAGCATCGGTCTTCGAAACAAGCAACTGAAGTTTACCTTCTTGGGTGACCCATACATTTGCACCAACATCACCATTGCCAATTGGCATTGAGCCCGAGGAATTCTTGCTTTGTGTTGTCCAGGTGACATTGTACGGTGTCAATGAGGGCTGTGCAAGCAGTTTCTCGTTAAGGACCAGACTGAAAAAAATTACAAGGCTTGCTTTACAGAATGCAGTTATCATGGATGTAATTTTCGGTAAGCATCCTGATAGAGTCCCATCTTCTCAAAAGGGATATCCTGAAATCCCGGTATCATCTGAAACACCCTGGCATTTTCTTTCAACTTGAAATTTTTTGATTTCAGATCATAAAAGCCCGGATCCTCGGTTGTTACCCAGTTATTTTTTCCTTCCATCTGTGCGTGTTGTCCTCCCAGTAAATGAATCGGATCCTTTGGGCCACCGATGATCAGGTTGCCTTCAAGCATATTGCCTCTGGCTCGCATGCTCTGCCATTCTTTATCTTCCTGGATAACATCAAGGTATGATAGTAAGGAAGGATATTTTGTTGAATAAGGAGGCGATTTGTAATCAATTTCTTTTTCAAGTCTTCTTCTGATAAGTCCATTTTTCCCAAACATGTCCTTGGCCTGAGGGGCCGCCCATGTATAATAGTTGGCTGAAGTAACTGCAGTATGCGCAAGTGGATTGATGACGATATTGTTTTTCATAACAAGATCCCAGCCTGTATTGCTGAACAAGACACCGTGATCGGTCATCATGTCATTGAAAATATTTCCAAAGACCGTGATACCGGCAGATGAGTCATCACAATAAATACCCATGTTCATCCTCTTTTTATTGCCGCAATGATCAAAGAAATTGTATCGGATCATATGTCCGCGATCACTCGGGTTCCTTCCGATATACCATGGTGAAGTATCATTTGAATTAAGGGTTACATCATGGATATGATTGTACTCAAAGAGATGATCATTGCCGAAAACAAAGATCCCATGCCAGTCTGAATTGAAGATCTCATTGTGTGTGATCCTGTTGGCAACGCCATCCACACGGATGCCCGCCCAGGTGAATTTGTTTCTCCTGTTGTAGTTGGAGATCTTACAGTTTTCTACAAAGCTATTCCCAGGTGTAAGCGTTCTTTTGTCACCTCCGCTTAGGGAAATTCCGCCACAGCCCGTGTTATATATATCACAACTCAATACACCATTGTGATGACCTGCCTCACGGTTCCAGGCGGTATTGTTGTACATGTGGTTCTGGTAGCTACCGATCTGCCGCGACAGGGGTTCGCCAACATAATCATCCACAGAACTTTTTTCATCCAACAGTTTCGCTCCCTTACCCATGAAAATACCCGCAGTTCCAACATTTCTGATGGTGCATCCTGCGATGAGAGTATATGCACATCTCTCCAGGTAGATACCAATTCCTCTTCCGGCTTCCACAGTGAGGTTCTGAAGCTGAAAGTTGCTGACGCCTTCCATGGAGATGATAGGGTCTTCTAGGATCGATACTTTGATCGATGCTGTGGAAAGTTCTGATGGTGGCCAGAGGTAGAGCATGCCAGTTGCTTCGTCGAGGTACCATTCGCCTGGACTGTCCAGCTCCTCCAGTATGTTGATTGCCACATATTCCTGAAAATCCTTTCCCGATCCAACCCCATAGAGATGAGGTTTACCCAGTTTTAATTCTTGTTTCACAGTATCTATGGAGGCTATGGGGCAATAATCATCTGCAAATCCGTAGTTGAGTGTTCCTTGTATCCAGATGTTTTTTTGTCCTGCCCAGACCTTATGTCTTGGATCGGTGTACACAAATGTGGCACCCCTGTTCGATTTGTCACCAACCCTGGGTACAGACCCGGGATCAATAACCTTGCCGATCTTGATACCTCCTTTGTTGGGATATCTGGCAAGGGTCAACGGTTCTCCATTGAAAAATACTTCTAGGGTTGAGGGGATAACAGGCAGGGAATGACCATATTGCTGATGCTTACCAAAATTCACCACGCCTTCCTTTTTCAGATTGATGCTCATCACTTTATCACGCGCTTCGTTTGAAAGTCTTGACAAAACACTTTGGTCTTTAATTGTTCTGAACTTTTTTCCGATGACCGTTTTGCCTCCTGTTATGGATACTTTTTCACCGGGTGCAGCCGCCCACATTACTGGGTGGTTTTCTGTTCCCCCATCTTGTTCATTGATCAAAA
>JBKCOY010000120.1:0-16479 GCA_046309555.1 Chitinophagia bacterium | reverse complement strand
TCATCAGAAAAATTTATTTTTGCAGTCTTCCATTTCCCATTTCCCATTTCCCAACTCCCATCTCCCAATGCCCCTACCAGACCAAATTGAAGTAATTGGCGCCAGAGCGCACAACCTCAAGAATATTGACATCAATATTCCAAAAAATCAATTGGTGGTGATCACGGGCATCAGTGGTAGCGGTAAATCATCCCTCGCTTTTGATACCATCTATGCTGAGGGGCACAGGAGGTACATGGAGACTTTCGGAACCTATGCGCGTCAGTTCATGGGAGAGATGGAAAGGCCGGATGTAGACAAGATCTCCGGGCTCTCTCCGGTGATTTCCATCGAGCAAAAAACCACGAATAGAAATCCAAGATCAACTGTTGGTACTGTTACTGAAGTGTATGATTTCCTGCGCTTGTTGTTTGCCCGTGCAGGCGAAGCTTATTCTTTTAGCACAGGAAAAAAAATGGTCAAGTTCTCTGATGAAGAGATCGTGGCGGATCTGTTTACAAAACTTAAAGACAAGAAGATAAACATACTGGCACCGCTGGTCAGAGGACGAAAAGGACACTATCGTGAATTGTTTGAGGAAACCAGGAAAAAAGGATTTGTAAAAGTAAGGGTGGATGGAGAACTGAAAGACCTGGCACCGAAGATGCAGGTGGACCGATATAAGGTGCATGATATTGAAGTAGTGGTAGATCGCTTGTCTGTTACAGACGACATGAAAGTGCGCATTGCACAAAGTATCCAGCAGGCCATGCAGATTGGAAAGGGACTGATCTTCATCATAGAGCATGACAGCGATAAAGTGAAGCAGTACAGCAAAAAACTCATGTGTGCCGATACGGGTCTGAGTTATGAAGAGCCTTCACCCAATACTTTTTCTTTCAATTCACCCTACGGGGCATGTCCGGCCTGCAAGGGTATCGGCATGCAACATTCGATCGACCTGAATGCGGTGGTGCCTGATCCTTCAATTTCTATTGCAGATGGTGCGATACTACCGCTGGGGGAAAATCGTGATTCTTATTACAACAAGATGGTGGAGCAGCTTTCAAAAAAACACCGTTTCAGTTTAAAGGTGCCATTTGAAGAACTGCCCCTTGCCGCAAAAAATTGGGTCCTGTATGGTAATCCTTTGGGTGATAATGATGATACAGAAGCTGATCCGGATGGGTTTCCCGGTGTGGCCACGATGGTAATGCGATGGTTTACAGACAGCTCCAGTGATGCTGTGAGGGAGTGGGCTGAAAAATACATGATGCTCAAGCCCTGCAGTTCCTGTATGGGAGCAAGACTGAAACAGGAAAGTCTTTGGTTCAAAATTGATAACAGCAATATTTCAGAATTGTCTGATTTGAATCTGGTTGATCTACAAAGCTGGTTCAGTGATCTTGAAAAGCGACTCGACAAAAAACAACAGGCCATTGCCAAAGACATACTCAAAGAAATCAGAGCGAGGTTAGGGTTTTTGCTGGATGTAGGGCTTTCGTATCTATCCTTGTCAAGGCCCACAAGAACTTTGAGTGGCGGTGAATCGCAGCGAATACGACTGGCAACACAGATCGGTTCCAAGTTGCAGGGCATCACCTATATTTTGGATGAACCTTCGATAGGTCTGCATCAGCGAGACAATCAACAATTGATTGGGGCTCTTCAAAATCTCAGAGACATTGGCAACAGTGTGTTGGTGGTGGAGCATGACAAGGATATCATGATGGCGGCTGATCATCTGATTGATGTGGGTCCCAAAGCTGGTATTCATGGCGGCAGGATCGTTTCGCAGGGCACACCGGCTGAAGTATGTGCCTCTGCTTCTGAAACTGCAAGCTATCTCAACAACAGCAAGCGCATCGAAGTGCCATCAGAAAGAAGGAAGGGCAATGGTAATCATATCATACTGAAAGGAGCTTCCGGTAATAATTTGAAAGGGGTAGACATATCAATTCCTCTTGGAACTTTTGTACTGGTGACCGGTGTGAGTGGAAGCGGAAAATCAACACTAATCAATGAAACACTGTATCCGCTGTTGAGTAAACATTGTTATGATTCAAAGGCAGATCCCATGCCGTACAAGAGCATCAGCGGACTTGAAAACATTGATAAAGTGATCGAGATCGATCAGTCTCCGATCGGCAGAACACCACGAAGCAATCCTGCTACCTATTGCAATTTTTTTACCGACATCAGACAGTTGTTCGCAGCTGTACCTGAAGCCAAGATCAGGGGTTATAATGCAGGCAGGTTCTCTTTCAACGTGAAAGCGGGAAGGTGTGAAGTTTGTGAGGGTGGTGGCTTAAGGGTAATTGAAATGAATTTTCTTCCGGATGTATATGTGCATTGTGAAAAATGTAATGGTAGAAGATACAACCGGGAAACGCTGGAGATCAGATACAAGGGAAAATCAATCAGTGATGTGTTGGACATGACCGTGGATGAAGCCGTTGAATTCTTTCAACAAATCCCTTATTTGTACAGAAAAGTCAAAGTGTTGCAAGAAGTAGGGTTGGGATACATCACACTCGGACAATCAGCGGTTACATTGAGCGGTGGAGAAGCACAACGCGTTAAACTGGCTACAGAACTTTCCAAAAAAGATACTGGAAAAACATTTTACATCTTGGATGAACCTACAACGGGACTTCATTTTCAGGACATCAATTTGTTACTCACTGTATTGAGTAAGCTCGTCAATCGAGGCAATACCGTATTGGTGATTGAACACAATCTTGATGTGATCAAGATGGCTGATCATATCATCGATCTGGGTCCGGAAGGTGGTGCAGGAGGTGGTACGTTGCTCTATCAGGGCATCCCTGAAGGACTGTTAAAAATCAAGTCCAGTCATACCGGAAAATTTCTTCAGAACGAATTGTAAAAAGAAAAAGCATACATGCACTTGCATGATGCCTTTTCCTTTTTTGGGATCTGGGATCCCCTTTCATTGGGTACAGACAGAAGCCTTTATTAAAATCTTACGATTGGACATTTTACATCTCCACCTCTTCTGGAGTTAAGATATTGTTCATCCTTTCCAAGCCTGATGCTGATCTTCATGGTAGAGGCGAAATAAGCGTCATTGTTGGTAGGAGTTCCTCTTTTGGACCCGATGCCATAACCTGGTCTGTAGTTACCACCATTGGCAAAAGCTGTTTTATTGGCCATTTGAATGGCAACATCAGCTTCTTTGCTTCCTTCTCCGAAGAAGGCATAGAAATCATCATTGCTGATGTAATTGGTGCTCACATCATCTATATAATCAGTAAATGTTTTTCTGTTTATGATTTCGAAAGACAATGCAATATTCTGGTTCAAAAAATATTTTACACCAACGCCATAAGGGATGTTCATTTGGGTTAGTTTATATTCTTTTCTGTCTGGAAACTGTGGCATGCCCTGTCCCTCAGTTCTCAATGGTTTAAGGTCAACCCAAGTCTTGCTTCCGTCAGGATTTACATACTGTGCCTGAGGGTTGAAATTGAATACACCGATGCCCAGAATAGCATAAGGACGAATCTTGTGCATCACATCACCTGGTTCGTATTCAAAAAAGGCTGTCGGATATATTTCTGCTGCCAGGAAAGCTTCATTAAGGTTAGAACGAAAGTGCTGGTTTCTTGCCTTGCGGGCCTCTTCATATCCGCCGGCACCTTTGATGAGGCTATCAGCTCCCTCAACTTTTCCGGTGTTGACACTAACCCTGATATTGATGAATTCAAACGGTCTGTAAGCAACATTAAACCCCGTCATGAAGTGGGTGAGAGAAGGGGTAAGATCTTTTAAGAAAGTTGCTCCTTTACCTGCATTTCCACCCAGATCACCCAAGAAATTAGAAGGACCATAGGTGAAACCATATTCGAATCTGGATTGCTGTGCTTTTGTTTCCCCTGTAATAATGAGGAGTGTGACGCTGAAGATGAATAATAACCTACACAGTCTGTAGAACTTGGTTTTCATTGGATTGGATTTTAGGATAGGGCGTTCTTGCGAACAAGAGAGAAACGGAAGCCTTAACCAAATATTATGTTAAAGCCATTCGGATTCTAGAAAATGCGTCTTTAAATGTGCTCTGAATACGTATTTCTACGTGTTGCGCAGCATCTTGATGTGGGGAATATCGTCCTCCATGTAGGTTTCGCTGCATTGGACAAATCCCTGTTCTTCGTAGAACTTTTTGAGATATAACTGGGCCCCTATCTTGATGGGCACCTCCCCATAGAGCCTGATGGTCTCTTCAATAGCCTTTTTCATCAAGGCTTTTCCAGCACCTATTCCACGATGCCTGGGTGAGCCCACAACCCTGCCAATGGAAGGTTCATCGTATGCAATGCCCGGCGGAACAATCCTTACTGAAACGATCAATTCATCATTCAGTCTTCCCTGTAAATGATGGCATACCTGGTCTTTATTGTCCATATCCAGAAATATGCACTGTTGCTCCACCACAAAAACCTCACTCCTGAGCCTGAGGATATCATACAGTTCATGCGGTCCCAGTTCATGGAATGGTTTCAGCGACCAGATAATTTCGTTCATGGCGGAAGTTTGGTTGGCAAAAATACAGTGGAAACATCTCGAGCGGAAAAGAATTAATTTTGGAAAAAAGCAGTTATCAAGTCGACTATCCTTTCCAATCCGATTGAATATCTTAAAGGTGTTGGCCCACTTCGTGCAGACATGCTGAAGAAGGAGCTCCAGATCTTTACTTTTGGAGACCTGCTGCATCATTTTCCATTCAGGCATCTCGACAGGACCAAGGTTCAAACCATTGCGCAAATTACACCTGCTATGGACCATATCCAGGTAAAGGGTATTCTGCTTTCCATGGAAGTAGTTGGCGAGAGAAGGTCACGCAGATTGGTTGGATATCTTAAAGATGCAACCGGAATACTGGAGCTGACCTGGTTTCAAGGGATCAACTGGGTTCAGAAGTCGCTGTTCATCGGACAGGAGTATCTCGCTTTCGGGAAGCCCGGATTTTTTCTGGGAAAGCCACAAATGACACATCCAGAGCTGGAAACAGTGAGGGAAGCCAATGCTGCCGGAAAGGGTTTCCTTGAGCCCATCTATTCTGTGACCGAAAAGCTAAAGGCAAGAGGGTTGAACAGCAAAGCCATTGCGAAACTGGTCCAACAACTTTTTCTGGTCCTTGAATCAAAAGACATTCCTGAATTCCTGCCCGAAATATTGGTTAGGCAGCAAGCTTTGGTGAACAGATGGACTGCATTTCAGCACATGCATTTTCCTCCTTCACCGCAGTTGCAATTGCTTGCACTTGACCGGCTCAAATTTGAAGAGTTTTTTGTGGCCCAGCTTCGTATGGGAATGTTAAGATCGACAAGACATCGTTTTTCCAGGGGGAATGTATTTGCAACAGTGGGGAATCATTTCAATGATTTTTATCATCATCATCTTCCTTTCCCTTTGACCGGGGCACAGAAAAGAGTGTTGAAGGAATTACGACAAGATATGGGTAGCGGGAGGCAAATGAACAGACTGCTTCAGGGAGATGTGGGAAGCGGCAAAACCATTGTAGCGCTAATGGCCATGCTGATCGCACTCGACAATGGATTTCAGTCGGCCATCATGGCCCCCACCGAGATCCTGGCCCGCCAGCATGCAGATCAGTTTTCAGGACTATTGGAACCTTTGGGCATAAAAGTTGCTTTGCTTACCGGCTCCACCAAGGCCGGAGAAAAAAGAAAAATATTGAAGGAATTGCTGGAAGGTGATATTGACATCGTGGTGGGAACGCATGCTTTGATTGAAGATACTGTACAGTTTAAAAATCTGGGTCTGTCTGTGATTGATGAACAGCACAAGTTTGGTGTGGCGCAGAGGGCCAAACTTTGGCAGAAAAATACCATCCCCCCCCACATGTTGGTGATGACGGCAACGCCTATCCCGAGAACCTTGGCCATGACTGCTTACGGCGACCTTGACTATAGTGTGATTGATGAGTTGCCTCCAGGCAGAACTCCCGTGTTAACGGTTCATCGTTTGGATGATGCCCGACCTCAGGTGATGGATTTCATCCGTTCGGAGATTACGCTGGGCAGACAGATATATTTTATATTCCCGCTCATTGAAGAAAGTGAGAAGCTGCAGTATGAGGATCTTATGCGGGGGTATGAGAATGTGAAATCCTGGTTCCCGGAACCACAATATTGGATCAGCATGGTGCACGGAAGGATGCCGGCAGAACAAAAAGATACCAATATGCAGCGTTTTGTGAACCGTGATACCCAAATCATGGTTAGTACAACGGTGATCGAAGTGGGGGTCAATGTACCCAATGCCTCAGTGATGGTCATTGAAAGTGCGGAGAAGTTCGGTCTTAGCCAATTGCATCAGCTCAGGGGCAGGGTAGGCAGAGGTTCCGAGAAAAGCTATTGTATTTTGCTTTCCGGAAACCAGGTGGGCAAGGAAGCGAAGGACAGGCTTTCGGTGATGTGTTCAACCAATGATGGATTCAAGATCGCGGAAAAAGATCTTGAATTGAGAGGTCCTGGTGACATTCAGGGTACCCGGCAAAGCGGGGCACTCGATTTCAGGCTGGCAGATATTGTCAAAGACAGGGAGTTGTTGGACAAGACAAAGATCCTCGCTGAACGGTTGCTTGAAGCAGATCCGGATCTGAAAAAAAAGGAAAACACAGCTTTACTTGAATTTTTAAAGGTGGAAAAGGGAGGAACAATGTGGGGTAAGATATCTTAACATATTAACAACTCATAAAGCATTAAACTGCTACTTTTACCAGGGGTCAAAGCATTGAAATGTTGACAAAAAAAATTCTCTTTTTTACATTTTTACTCCTGAGTAATTCATTGGTTCAGGCTCAATCTTTCTATGCGTTGGATTTTGTGGAGAACAAAGGACAGTGGAAGGGTGATTTCAGGTTCAAGACAATTGCAGGCAACAGTACATTATTCATCAATCCTGGCGGATATACTATTCTCAAAAATCATCCTGATGATTTTCAGGCAATGAATGATTACATGCATGGGCATAGAGAAGAAAGAATGGACCCTGTCAGGATTACTCCGGGCATGAAGGATGGAGAGACCGTTGGTGACAATACCTTAACCCTAAGATCACACGCATACAAGGTTAGGTTCGTTGGGGCTGCCAGTAGTGTTACCTTTCAGCCGGAAAAACCTACAGGAGAAAAAGCAAATTATTTTCTTGGAGAAGATCCTTCTCTCTGGCAAACGAATGTCATGAGCTTTGGAAGTGTCAGGGGTGTAGGCTTATACCCTGGAACCGATATCCGTTATTATTCCAATGGTGATAAATTAAAGTATGACTTGATCGTTCAGCCTGGGGCGGATCCCAACAAGATCGTTATGCAGTATCAAGGTATTGATAAACTTTCTGTGAAGGATGGACAGCTCCTTGTTCAGACTTCTGTTGGTGAATCAAGAGAATTACCTCCTTATGCCTATCAGATCATTGATGGGTTAAAGAAGGAAGTGAATTGCAATTATGAAGTGAAGGGGGATCAGGTGAGATTCAGCATCAAAGAGTACGATAGAACAGCAACGCTGATCATTGATCCGATCTTGGTTTTTTCAACCTATACTGGCAGCAAAAGCAGCAACTGGGGTTTTACTGCCGCACCAGGACCTGACGGAAGTTTATATGCAGGTGGAATTGTTTTTGGTGCTGGATATCCTGTTTCTACAGGAGCATTACAACGTAGTTTCGGCGGGGGTACCGGTCAGTCAAACATCGGTGGCGTAGATGTGGGCATCACCCGATTCAGTCCCGATGGAAGAACCAGAATTTTTTCAACCTATCTAGGAGGAAGCGGAGATGAATTCCCCCATAGCATCTTTGTGGATCCACAGGGCAACCCTGTTATTTTAGGCAGAACGACTTCTTCAAATTTTCCCAATCTCAATAATAAAGTGGGAACCTTGGGGAATACAGATATTTTTATCACCAAGCTTTCTTCCGATGGCACTGCTCTCATTGGTGGAATCGTGGTAGGAGGAAGTGGGATTGATGGTGCCAATATGGATGCTAACATCAGTCCGGGTCCAAAATCTCTTTTGTATAATTATGGCGATAATGCCAGAAGTGAAGTGATTCTGGATAGGTCAAATAACGTCTACATCGCCGCCAGTTCATTGTCGGGGGATTTCCCGGTAAGGAATGCAGGCCAAACTGCAAACGGAGGACTTCAGGATGGTATTGTGATGAAGCTTAGTCCGAATCTGTCTACAATTTTTTTCAGCACTTATCTTGGAGGTGCCGATGATGATGCAGCATTTGTGCTTGCCCTCAATCCGCTCAACAACAATATATATGTTGCGGGAGCAACCAAAAGTGCAAATTTCCCTGGAAACAGAACCGGAACCATCGGAAGTTCCAATCAGGGTGGTATTGATGGATTTGTAACTGTATTTGACAACAATGGAGCAAGGGGTATTGGAACTTATCTGGGAACCTCTTCTACTGATATCGTGTATGGTATTCAGTTTGACGCCAAAGGATTTCCTTATGTGATGGGCATCAGCCTTGGAACCTGGCCGGTAAAGAATGCTGTTTTCAGCAACTTTGGGGCTAAGCAGTTTATCTCAAAGTTAAAACCAGATCTTTCGGATTACGTGTATTCAACCGTTTATGGAACAGGAGGTATTTTGCCCAATATTTCCCCTGTTGCCTTTTTGGTTGACCGCTGTGAAAATGTTTATGTTTCAGGATGGGGAGGGAAACTGAATCTGTGTTATAATGGGGCATTTGATACAAAGACCATCGGCACTTCCGGCATGCCATTGGCAGGCAATCCCATTCAGAATTATACCGACAACAAGGATTTCTATTTTTTTGTGATGGAAAAAGATGCCACAAGGCAGTTGTATGGATCTTTTTTCGGACAACAAGGTGGTGAAGGAGATCATGTGGATGGAGGAACGGCAAGGTTTGATAATAAAGGAGCTATCTATCAGGCAGTTTGTGCCAATTGTGGGGGCTCGACCATTTGTTCTAGGGATCCTGTGAGGCGCCCCATGATTGTTACACCCGGAGTAATTGCGCCTACCAATGGTGCGCTGGGTTCAGGTGGTGCAGGTGAATGTAATCTTGCAGCATTCAAAATCAACTTTGAATTTGATGGTGTTAAAGCCGGGGCCTTGTCTTCTATTGAAGGCATTGCCAATGATACGGCAGGATGTGTTCCATTAAAAGTTGATTTTACCGACTCCATTGCGGTAGGTAAAACTTATGAATGGAATTTTGGCGATGGATCTACCCCTGTTATTGTTACTGATCCCAATGTTACCCATACATATACCCGCCCGGGTAATTTCAGAGCCAGGCTGGTAGCTATTGACGGTGACAGGTGCATACCTCGTGATACTTCTTACGTGAACATCAGGGTTCGGACGGATAAAGCCATACTCAGCGCAACAGGAGGCAAACTTCCTCCATGCGAAGGATTCTCATATCGGTTTGTGAATACCTCCAATGCCCCTTCTTCAAGGCCATTTACTGATACTTCTTTCAAGTGGGATTTTGGAGACAACTCCCCAATTTTGAAGACTGGTAAAATCAATGTGGACCACACTTTCCCCGGTGTGGGCAGTTATAAGGTAAAACTGATACTCAATGATACCGCCTATTGCAATGCATTTGATATCCAGGAATTCACTGTGTACATTTCCCCATTGGTAAAAGCATCTTTCAGTACTCCTTTGATTGGTTGCCTTCCTTATAGGGCAGAATTTAAAAATACCAGTGTGGCAGGACAGACCTTCATCTGGAATTTTGGTGATGGTACAAGTTATACCGGACCCAATCCACCGCTTAAATCATATAATGCCCTTGGTGATTATACCATCACTTTGGTTGCGAATGATCCTGGCACCTGTAACCTTACTGATACTTTCCGATATACCATTTCAATAAAGCCTAAGCCGGCAGCATCATTTAGTTTTGCCCCTGATCCTCCACAGGAGAATACACCAACACAATTCACCAACCTCTCTTCAGGAGCCACACGATATTTCTGGGATTTCGGAGATAACGATACTTCAAAGGCAACGAGTCCATTGCATCTTTATTCAAGAACCGATATTTATACTGCATGTCTTATCGCCTTTAATGAATTTGGATGCACAGATACTGTTTGTGCCAATGTATCCACTTTGATCAAACCTGTGGTGGATGTTCCCAATGCCTTTACTCCAAATGGTGATGGGAAAAATGACAAGTTGTATGTTCGAGGATTTGGTATTGCACAAATGAATTTCAGGATTTACAATCGTTTGGGCCAATTGATTTTTGAATCCGGTACTCCTTCTTATGGTTGGGATGGCACTTACAAAGGAGTGCTCCAGCCTATGGATGCTTATGCTTATACTTTGATTGTGCAATACGGAGATGGCACAGTTGTGAACAAAAAAGGTGATATTACATTGATCAGATAGCAGGATGGGAAAAAAGAAAACATATATTTTGCATGTGTTCATGCTGCTATCCTGGATGGTAGTTTCGCTGAAGTATGCCCATTCTCAGGATCTTCACTTCTCCCAGTTTTTTAATTCACCGCTTTCCACCAATCCAGCCAATACAGGATTTATACCTACTTCAGATTATCGTATTGGGGCACATCACCGCGAGCAATGGGCATCCATCCCAGTACCTTACAAAACCACCAGTATTTTTGGTGACTTTCAATTCATGAGAGATCGTTTCCGCAGTGGATGGATGGGATTGGGAGGAATGATTCTGCAAGATGTTGCCGGTTCTGGTAAACTCAGGTCTACCAAAGCCTACGCATCAGTTGCTTATCACCAGATGCTGGGCGCCACGGGCCTGCTATCTGCCGGTTTCAATATTGGCTATGCCGGTAAACAAATCAGTCAGGATAAGTTGACGTTTGATAACCAGTGGAACGGCAGATTTTTCGACAGCAATGTTCCCAGCGGAGAAATATTTCAGAATAATTCCATCGGGTATCTCGACCTGCAGGCAGGTTTGAATTACGCCTATTTCCCCAGTGATGATCTTTATCTGCATGCTGGATTCAGCATTCATCATCTGAATAAACCAAAGGAATCATTCTTTGCCGTGACTCCCGGTTATGACAATACCATTCCACCACGAGCCATCTTTTTTGCTGATGCTGTTGTTAAGGTTAACAGCAGGATCATTCTCTCTCCAGGTATTTATTTTTCCAATCAGGCCAAGGCCACTGAGTTCATGGGCGGTATGCATTTGAATTACAATATTGCCAATGAAGGAGATCAGCAACTGATCATGGGGATTTACTTCAGACACAATGACGCCTATATTCCAATGTTAGGCTATCAGTGGAGAAATTTCAAATTCATGTTCAGCTATGATGTCACCAATTCACCTCTAAAATATTTCAACAACAGCAGAGGGGCTACAGAGATGTTCATGCAATATGATGGCATCTACAGCAATATGTATGGCGGCGGTAAGCAAAGCCTTTGTCCGACTTTCAAGACTTTTTGAGATCTTTCACTAGATGCAGCATAAGTTCTTCTGCATTTGCACAACTGACCAGTCTGTGCCATACCGGGTCATATAGGAATCCATCAGACTCCAAGGATTCCAGATGCTTGATGAGGTGATCGTAAAATCCTCCTGAATTGAGGATGTATATTTTTTTATTGTGGATGCTGAGTTGATTCCATGTAAGCATTTCAAACATCTCATCCAAAGTGCCGAAACCGCCTGGCAACACAATGCCGGCAGCCCCATGCTGATACATGAGTTTTTTCCTCTCGTGCATGTCTTTGGTGATGATGAGTTCAGAAAGACCCTCATGCTGATGTTCCCATTCCAGCAATACCTCCGGTAATACTCCGATGACCTTTGAGCCATGCACCAGTGCATTGTTGGCAAGAGAACCCATTAGTCCCTTATGAGATCCTCCATAAATGATATCAAATCCATGTTCTCCGAGCAGATTGCCCAGCTGAGAGACATCTTCGGCATATATTGGATTATTCCCTGATTTGGATCCGCAAAAAACGGCAACGGTGATGCGGTTTTGATCAGCCATTGTCATTTCTTTTTATAGTCTCCTCTTTTCCAGGAACGGATGAATTCACCCCAGGCAAACGGATTGAAAATATTCATGGGGGGAGCTTGTCCGGTATAATAGTAACGCTGTGCATTTTTTGCAAGCGCCATATTCACCGACTCTCTGCCATCACTCGGCAGGGATCTCATCAGGATCCTCCGCGTGGCCATGTCTGTATTTCTTCTTGCGATCTCTATGTTGTCATCCGGCACTTCGGTGGAAACAAAATCTCTCTCAAACTGCTCCCGGGTGGGCCTGGGCTTGATAATTGCTGCCGGCAAGAAGGCTGTATCATTGATCATCAGCTGAATAATGCTGTATTGATTGCCTTCCAGATTGTTCGGGATCTTGGTGATTTTGTTCTTGAAACCGATACAGCTGAATTCGATCTCATCGCCTTTGAGTACAACAATGGAAAATACCCCCTGGCTATTGGTTAATGTACCTCTTCCTGTTCCTTTGATCACAATGCTCACAGCAGGTAATCCACGAAGGCTGTCGGCTGTCATGACCACTCCATACAATTGAACAACAGAATCCCTGAAGTTTTCAAATTGGGCTTTGGCTGCAGTTGGGAGAAGAAATAGTCCAAAAATGAGATATGGGAGCGTTTTTTTCATGTGAAGCTTGAATACACAAAATAAGTGCTTCTTTTCGATAAACAAACTCCGACAGGAATGGTTAATTTTGCATCCTTATATTTTAACATTTCATGCTATGGGAACAGAAGCGATATTGAAGGCATTGGGAACCGTTCAGGAACCAGACCTGAAAAAGGATTTGGTAACACTGAATATGGTGAAGGATATTAAAATGGGGGAGGGAAATGTTGAATTTACCATTGTGCTCACCACTCCGGCCTGTCCCATGAAGGAATTGATCCGACGTGATTGTGAAAAGGCCATTCATGAACATGTTGATGAAGGGCTCGAAGTGATCGTAAACTTCACGGCCAACACCAGTTCGATGCGCGTAGACCTTTCCTCTGTGCTGCCCGGGGTGAAGAATATCATTGCTGTGGTAAGCGGAAAAGGTGGCGTAGGAAAATCAACGGTTTCCGCCAATCTTGCCTTGGCTCTGGCCCAACAGGGTGCTAAAGTGGGCTTGATGGATGCGGATATTTATGGTCCGAGTGTGCCGATTATGTTTGGTGTAAGGGGACAACGTCCTTTGATGGAGCATGTAGACGGGAAAGATAAGATTATCCCATTGGAGCAGCACGGCATTAAGCTCATCAGTATAGGTCTTCTGGTGGATGAAAAAAGTGCCGTTGTTTGGAGAGGGCCCATGGCCAGTTCAGCCATCAGACAGTTTGTTACCGATGTGCATTGGGGCGAACTCGATTATCTGATAATTGATATGCCCCCGGGTACTGGCGACATCCATCTTACGCTGGTGCAAACCATACCGGTTACAGGAGCTGTTGTGGTTACTACGCCTCAGGAAGTTGCCTTGGCGGATGCCAAGAAGGCCATAGCTATGTTTGGGCAAGCACAGATCAATGTGCCGATCATCGGACTTGTTGAAAATATGGCATGGTTCACCCCAGCAGAATTACCGGAGAACAAGTATTACATCTTTGGTAAGGATGGCGGTAAGAACCTGGCGGATCAGCTCGACATGAATTTCCTTGGGCAGATCCCATTGGTGCAGAGCATCCGGGAGGGAGGAGATAAGGGAACACCGGCGCTGATCAGTGCCGATCCGCAAACGCAGGAAGCGTTTTCATCCTTTGCTGCAGAAACCATTCGTGCAGTGGCCATTGCGAATGCAAAAAAGACTGATCAACCTCAATAGTTTTATCGAAGGGATATTTTTGCAGAGGTGGATGGAGCATGTAGCTTGAAACTTTTTTTGCTGCCATCCAGGTTCATGTGAATGATGTTGGTCTGCTCCTTTTTGTATTCATACATCAGATCAGATTTCAGTTCAATGGATCTTACACCATTGAGCTTGGGTATATTGAAGTAAATCCAGATCACTTCTTTTTCGATCTCATAACCTAAAAACGCATAGGGCTTAGCCTTTTCATTGATCAGGATGGAAACATGTTTTTTAAAATAGGCATCCAGTACAGGTCCCAGCAATTGTTTATCTGTTTTGTAGAGATCGTATTTTTTCCCGGTGAATATCCGAAGCGTTTCTTCCAGATCATCCGGAAAAGTCTTGCAGGCCATACCCAGCTCTTTGGTTTTGCTGCTGTATTCCACTTCAGTTACAGATGAGTAGTAAGGATGAACAAATGAAGTAAGCAGAATTAGTATAGTTGATGTTAGCCAAAATCTTCTCATATACACAAAATTGCACATAAAAATCGGTTTAACTAATATGCCATGAAATAGGGTAGTTTTTCGTAGTTTTAGCTGGTTAATTGATTCTAAAAAAATATTCATGAAACAGGCATTTTTTATTGCATTTTTTCTGGTTAGCTGCGTGATGGTTTCTGCACAACCCATGCGCAATCCTGGTTCCAATCATGGTAATCGATTTGAACAGCTGGATTATCTGATGCAGGATCCCAATGAATACCGCACAGCCAGCGGAGCTCCCGGTCCCAAGTATTGGCAGCAACGCGCAGATTATGAGATCAATGTAGACATCAATGAAGAGGAGAATCTTTTGACGGGCTCTGAGACCGTCACCTACTTCAATAATTCACCAGACATCCTTACCTATATCTGGTTGCAGATTGACGAGAATTTTCATCATCCTAACAGCGACAACAACTATGACAAGCCCTCTGCCATGAGCAGCAGGCTCACCCATCAGCAGTTGTTGCAGATGAATCCCAAAGAATACATGAAGGGTTTTGGCGTGAACATCACTGCCCTAACTGATGCAACTGGTAAACCGCTTTCTTACACGGTGAACCAGACCATGATGCGGGTGGATCTGCCCATTCCTTTGAAATCTGGACAAAAATTTGTTTTCAAAGTAAACTGGAATTACAAGATTCCGGATAAGCTAACAAGATATGGAAGAGGCGGGTATGAATATTTCGCAGAAGATGGAAACAATCTTTATTCCATTACCCAGTGGTTCCCAAGATTGGCTGTATACAGTGATTTTCAAGGTTGGCAAAACTTACAGTTTGCGGGTGGTGCTGAGTTTGCTTTGACCTTTGGCAATTATAAGGTAAACATTACAGTACCGGAAGACCATGTTGTGGCATCCACGGGCGAATGTAAAAATCTTGCTGCAGTGCTTACCGCCGAGCAGCTGGCCCGTTGGCAGAAGGCTCAGACCTCGGCAGAGCCTGTAGAGATTGTAACACTGGCTGAAGCCATTGAAAATTCAAAAGATAAATCCAAGGGCAAGAAAACCTGGATCTATGAAGCGCAGAATGTGCGCGACTTTGCCTTCAATACCTCAAGGCGTTTGGTATGGGATGCCATGGCCGCAGATGTGGAAGGTAAGAAAGTCATGTGCATGAGCTATTATGGCAAAGAAGCATATCCGCTGTACAGAAAATATTCTACCAAGGCTGTTTATCATACCATCAAGACCTATTCGAAATTCACCATTCCTTATTCCTATCCTGTGGCGATTTCAGTAGAGGCAGCCATTGGTATGGAATATCCCATGCTTGCCATGAATTTTGGTCGCGCAGAAAAGGATGGCACGTACAGTGAATCTGTTAAATATGGTGCGATTGGTGTGATCATCCATGAAGTGGGACATAACTTCTTCCCCATGATCGTGAATTCTGATGAGCGTCAGTACTGGTGGATGGATGAAGGGTTGAATACCTTCTGTCAGTTTCTCACCGAGCAGGAATTCGACAATAATTATCCTTCAAGAAGAGGACCTGCACATCTCATCACCGATTACATGAAGCTGCCGAAGGATCTGCTGGAGCCGATCATGACCAAGGGTGATAATGTTGCAAATGTTGGATCCAATGCCTATGCCAAAGCGGCAACAGGTTTGAACATTTTGCGTGAAACCATCATGGGTCGTGAGTTATTTGATTATGCCTTCAAGGAGTATGCAAAGCGCTGGGCTTTCAAGCATCCTACGCCATACGATCTTTTCCGTACCATGGAAGATGCCAGTGCTGTGGATCTGGACTGGTTCTGGAGAGGCTGGTATTATGGAACTGAGCCGGTTGATATTTCTCTTGATACCGTGAAGTGGTTCAAGCTGGATGCCGATAAAAATATGGCTTCCATGCAGGCTGCAGAATTTGAGAGCATCAGCAAAGTTCGTAACCGCAATGACAAGAAGATCAGCTATTATACTGATGCTGATACCACACTTCGTGATTTCTATTATTACAACAGAAGTGCAGATATGAAGATGATGCAGGACATGATGCAGCAGCAGCTGGATGCACAGAAAGACAAAGAGAACTACAAGCAGTGGGAAGATAAAAACCTGTATGAGTTAACTTTCTCTAACAAGGGGGGAATGGTGATGCCCATCAT
>JBKCOY010000119.1:0-8511 GCA_046309555.1 Chitinophagia bacterium | reverse complement strand
TCCATGATCAGTGGTAATGATCAGCATCCAGTCTTCCTTGAATTTGGTTTCTCTGTACTGAATGGCATCCCGGATCAGGGAGATCTGCTTGTCGAGTTTACTGATCGCATCCCGTTGTTCTTTGCTGTCGCCATAACGATGCCCCATGTCATCCGTGTACTCCAGATAGACCCAGGAAAGATCAACTCCCTTCTCACGAATGGCAACAGCAGCATCGCTGGCAACCTTATCATCGATGCGGCTGATGTAACCAGCCTGCTGATCATGTGGGTAACGGATCGTATCTAGCTCATGTCCGTCTGAAACGAAATCAAATTTTATACCCCGGGTTTGCGGAAGACCCTCTCCCACCAATTTGGTTCTGTTGTCTGTCCACGTTGAAAAAACACCAATGGTCTTCTGCGGATAAGCATCCTTGAACAACCTGAAAATACTCGGGTAATGATAATTAGGATGTTCAATGCCATTGCCCCACACATTGTGTTTGTTGGACCAGGTACCGGTAAGCAGGCTATTGTAGCCAACAGCTGAGATGGTAGGCGACTGCG
The DNA here is from genome assembly GCA_046309555.1 of Chitinophagia bacterium. Classification (GTDB taxonomy): domain Bacteria; phylum Bacteroidota; class Bacteroidia; order Chitinophagales; family Chitinophagaceae; genus Pollutibacter. Next base: position 7,963 of record JBKCOY010000119.1, on the reverse strand, counting down.
TATAAGCATTGGCTTCCCCACCTACATATGCCTGGGTATAAGTTCCTGCGGCTGCAATGGCTTTCATCACCGGCGCAGGATGTTTTTCCATTACATCAGCAGGGATTCCATCTGCAATAATGAATACTGCTTTTCGGTTACTTTGCGCTGAAACAACTGCGGCAAAAAATACAAAAATGCAGGTGCTGATATAGAATGAGTGAGTTTTCATGAAAAAAATTAAAACAGCAAGTTAAGGCATATACCAAAATTCGGAAGGCTTACTATATTTACCCAGATGAACATCTATCACCGAACTGAGCATCCAAAAAATCTTCCCCCCGAAGAATTCGATCTTTATCTTTCGATGGGATGGTACAGGATGCGGCAGTATCTGTTCACCTGTTCGCATCTTTTTGATTTTGGGGATGATATGCAATTTACGGGACTGCGAAGAGTTTGGTGGATGAGGTTTGCTGTTCAATATATTCAGGAAAAATCTGCTCACCGAAAACTCAGGAAAAGAAATTGTCTTTTCACTCATCAGTTCAGCACATTGGATCAGCTCACGGATGAAGACGCTTATCTGTTCAGGATTTACCGTAACCATATCGACTTTGATACCTACGATACCCTTGAAGATGCATTGTGGGGCTCAAAAAAAGAGTTTAACATTTTTCAAAGCTGGGTGCTGAGGATCTATGATGGGGAAAAACTGATTGCACTTGGAGTATTCGATAAGGGCGAGGGAGCTGCATCCTCACAAATTCATTGTTATGATCCTGCTTATGCCAGACAGAGTCTGGGGAAATACCTCATGTTGCTGACGATTGATCATCTTAAACGTGAGGGATACATGTGGTATTACCCCGGCTATGTCTTTGCGGGAAATACCAAGATGGATTACAAATTGTTCTTGGGAAAAGAGATGGGAGAATACTATGATCCTGAGCTGGATCAGTGGCAGGCATTTCATGAAGGCATATTGGAGTCCGAACCTTACAGCGAGGAAGCCATCAGTGAAATCAGAAAGGCCTTGTTCAACAATTAATTGAAGCGCAGCTGTAGGGAGATCGACTGCCTGGGATGAACATAAAAATTATACGGTCGGATCTCCACTGCATCAAAAGAGGTAATGCCCTCTTCTGCAGCAGCTTCCCGAACCCTTTGAATAACATTGAAGGGATTACCGGTGGCTGTATTCAGTTCCTGTAACCGCGATATCGTTGTATAAACTTTATTGCCTCCTTTTAACATGATCGCAATCGAAGGATCGTTCAACTGATGCATCGGCCTTTCAACATCTACAGAGAGGATTTCCAGATCACGAATGGGACGAACCGCACTGATGAATGCCTTCTGTTGGGTTCCGTTAAAAACAATATTTCTTTTCATATAGAATGATTAGGATACAAATTTCTTTTGGCAGACCGCAATGTATTGGAGGACTGAAAAAAAGTTTAAATTGAGGAGTGAACTACACAACAATGAAAAAGCTGAAGCTGATCATGATCTCCTTTGCTCTCTGCACAATGGGCTTCGCACAGGAAGATCTGCGATCCCATGAAAAAGAACTGACGCGTCTGCTTGAAAAATATTTTCAGGATGCCACCCAACCGGGTATACTTGGCTTCGATGGTAAAATCATTGATAACAAGGCAACCCGAAAATTCAAATTGTCTGGTGACACCATCATGATCTTTTTTCAGGAAGAAAAAAATATCATGACCGGAATGCCCTTCCGTGATACCACACTTCTGTCATTTTCCTCCATCGGAGAAATCAAAATCACCAATCAACCTACTGTCGATGGAAGTCCGGGTCTGCTCTTTCAATTCATGATAAAAAAAGAACAGGACCCTTTTGCAAAAAAAATAAAAAATGAAGGAGGCAATGCAGTAATCGACAGTAAACAATTGAAAAATGTGAATACCGCTGCCGGCATCAACCAGCGGATTGCGGGACAGGCTGCCGGGGTTTCGGTAAGCAGCGACAATTCACCAGGCGGTGTTGGACGGATTAATATCCGCGGTATCAGCTCCGTTTTTTCAGGAAATACGCCTCTCTATTTACTTGATGGTGTTCCCATCAACAACATCAACTTGATCAATCCAAATGATATTCAATCAGTAGAAGTGCTGAAAGATGTTTCCTCCACTTCATTATATGGAGTAAGGGGTGCCAATGGTGTAGTAAAAATCACCACCAAAAAAGGAAGCGACAGCGACATTCCTGAAGAACTGCTGAAGCAAAAAGATGTTTTGTACAGCATGTGGGTGTTCGGACCCAGGGCCAGGGAAATGAAAAAAATGAAAGAGGTGGCAGGTTTTAAAAACCTCATCAACGAGAGAATAAAAAAATAAAGATGTCAACCAAAACAGATTTTATGTACAGCCGGCTTCCGCTGATCCTGCTGATGTTCGGGTGGGGCTTGTTTCATTTGCTTATAGCTTTTGGAAACATGACCGATTACGGAACCAATTTTGAATTTGTGAAACATGTGCTTTCGATGGATACGATTTTCCCTGATAGCAATGTCGGTTATCGTGCCATTACGTATCCCTGGGTGCATCATGTTTTCTATGTATTCATCATTCTGTTGGAATCGCTGATTGCTGTATTCGGACTTACCGCTGCTTATCGTTTCTATTTTCACAGATCTGCAGAATCAGAAGTGTTCAGTCAGCAAAAAAAGAATGCCTATATCGCCATTGCACTTGGTATCTTGCTCTGGTTTATTTCTTTTTCTATTGTTGGCGCAGAATGGTTCTCCATGTGGCAGAGTGCCGACTGGAATGCAGTTGATACCGCCAACAGACTGTTGATCATTGATGCGATCCTGTATGTGTTGGTACTCAGGATTAAATAGATCAACGGTTCAGGAGTGTCTTGATCTGATGCAAGTTCTTATACGTAAGCGTAGCCTCGCTCATGGAATTGATACTTGCCAGTATTGTCTGCCGTTTTTCACTGTCGGCCCAGACCAATTCCAGGGGTTGCATGTCAACTTTTACAAAAAATAAACATACGTCATTACCCAAGCCCACAGTCGTCTGCGTCTCTGTTCTGAAATAGAGGTCATCGATACCGGCAGGAATGGGACGAACCAAAGATGGATGCTGACTTAATCCGGGCAATGCTGTTACTGTCCACACAAAACGCCTGAACATACTCCCTTCTTTTGAAATGAGGGCTGTTACCTTTTCACTTGCTGAACGGAGCCGCTCACCATCTGCAACCGGCAGATGCATATCAAAAAAGTTCATGCCCACTTTTTGAGAAGGAATGAACCCGCTGGGAAAACAAAAAGAGATTGCTTCCAATATGCCATTTTTCAGGATGGCAATATCCTCTTCAAATAATAAAGCAAGTTCTTTTAAACCAAGATCTTTTCTTTCAAGAAAGCTGCAAACAGTTGAAATTGAAGTTGAAGCCGAAGGCAGTGAAGAAATGATCTGATCCCCGAAACGATCCATTTCTTGTTTCTTTTGTATCAGATACATGGGTTCAGGCTCACTGTTATATGCAGCACCCTGATACTTGGTCATGTCTGGTGTTACCTGATAAGGCACCTTAACGGGGAAGATCATAAAAACAAAGTTAAGACTTCAAACAAAGGAAAGGCAAAGCATGTTTTTTATGTATATTGGCAGTAACAGATGAAAAAATATACATCAACATATCAACCGATAATTGTAGCAAGTATTTTATTTGGTATCCTGCTCATGGGATCCTGCGAAAAAAACGGGACAGCTGATAGCGTTAAAAAAGCTACGTTTGATGTAATTCAGGACCAGGTACTCACCACTTCCTGCGCTGTATCAGGATGCCATGCATCAACCTCAGATGCCAGTTATGGTCAACATGGTTTGGTGCTGACAAAAGGCATAGCCTATTCCAACCTTGTGGGTAAAATCGCCAAAAATGCAGCTGCTGCCAGTCAGAAGATTCAACTGGTGAAACCTTTTGATGCTGACAACAGCTTTCTTTTCCATAAAATCAGCTGTTCCTCCACACATCACAGCAATACAGCAAATTTTGGTGGCAGGATGCCGCTGGGAGGTTATTTAACCAAGGGACAAGTTGAACTCATACGCCAATGGATCAATACCGGAGCCAGTGCAACAGAAGAAACGGTGAACCTTTCGGTTCTTCAGGACAGCAGTGCCTGCCAGGAAGACATCAGTCCGCTTGCTGCTCCAGCACAAGGATTCCAGCTAAAAATAGACCTGTTCAGCATTCCAAAGAATTTCGAAAGAGAGATCTTCATCAGAAGAAATACACCCAATACAACTCCGGTTTATGTGAACCGTCTGGAAATGAAAGGACGTTCCAACAGCCATCACCTCGTGGTTTATGGCTTCAGGAACAGCACACTACTGCCACAGCCTGATCAGGTACGCGATCTTAGAAATGCCGATGGAAGCCTCAATCTCTTCACATCAGCCACCATGCAGAATCATGTGTTTTTGGGAGGAGGTACTGATGTGAATGCCGATATTACCCTTCCTCCGGGAATTGCACTGAAACTGGAACCAGGCACGCCTCTCGATCTGAATGCCCATTATTTCAACAAGACAAACCTGACTTTGCAAGGAGAAAACTATGTGAACTTTCATACGATTCCGGCAAGCAGCGTTCAGTATGTCGCCAAAACACTGGACCTCAATAATCTTGATATTCAGATCCCAGCCGGACAAAACAAAACCTTTGTCAAAACTTTTACCTTCAGCACCGTCACCAGAGTAGTGATGCTGACATCACACTTTCATAAACTCGGACAAAAATTTGTGATCAAAATTTCAGGTGGGGCTCGCAATGGTGAAATTGTATATACAAATACAGATTGGGAGCACCCCTTGGTCAAATCATTTTCTACTCCGATAATTCTTCAACCGGGAGAGGGACTCACTTCAGAAGTAACCTACACGAACAATACCGCAAAAAATGTTGGCTTTGGTCTTACCAGCGAAGATGAGATGAATATCATCTTTGGTTACTGGTATTGATACCATCATCACAAGGAAAGACAATCAATTGGCCCCTTTCTGCAAATAATGAAGCAGATCCGCCATCTGCTGTTGTGTAAGACTTCCCTCCAATCCCTCCATCATCAGTGAAGTGCCCAAAGAAGAAAGTTGTTTGATGTCACTTCGCAAGACAGTGATTTCGGTGCCCCCCATCTTTTTGATTGTTACCTGCCGGTCGTTTTCTAGAGCAACAATCCCGATGTGTATACCTCCGGATCGGGTTTCCAGCCGATGACTGATGTACCGTGTATCTACAGCTGAATTTGGATCCAGGATCTCATGCATGATGGCTTCCTTACTTTTTCGATTGATCTCTGTAAGTGCTGGTCCGACCGAATTCCCTTTGCTTCCATAAACATGACAATTTGCACAAACATTGGCAAATACAAGTGCACCTTGATCAGCATTGCCAGTCAATGTCAAGGCAGGCTTCATCTTTTCAATCGCCTGTTGTCTGTTGACCACTCCTGCATCAGAAAAAAGTTTTGCAGCTCGCTGCTTTGTTTTTGTGTTATCCGTCCACCACAGTAAAGTTCGCCTGCGCTCAAGATCAAAATTCATCTCTCCAATATTGATGACTCCTTTCTCCAGTCCAGTAAGCAAAGCATCATGATGTATCTCGATATACAGCAAAAGATCACTGGCATATCGACGCGTTTGTGGACCCAACTCTTTCCACATGTCAACAATGCGATAGCCGATCTTGGGGTCACGCTCTTCCGATAATTGACGAATAGCTTCTTCCTGTATTTGCAGAGGTTCAGTGTTGCGAAGACATTGAAAAAGCAATGCTTCCTTTTCTTTAAAGGGTAACATTTTCACAAGGAACATTTGCTCCAATCGTAAGCTGTCAGAAAGTTCTTTGTTTAGAACCTGCGCTATGGCTTTCTTGCTGGCTGTAATGAATTTTAACGAAGGAGGTAATCCCAATTGATTGCGAATAACGGCAATGGATGAAAGCATGGCAGGATCTGCATTTTTTTCTATACCCTCCAATGAGGCCATGATAGCGAGGCCTTCATAAGAAGACAGCTTCATTCCGGATAATGTTTTGAGAACCTGCTTTACAGATGAAGCCGGAAGCGATGATCCTGCAAGCGATTGCAGGATAGTGTTGAGTTCCTGTTGATCGTTGATCGATAAGACAATGGAAGAAAGTATTCTTGGGTCAGGATTTTTTTTGTCATTGATCAACTTGTCAAAAAAAGAAGTTCGCTTTTCTTTGACTGCAAGTACCAACGACATAACATTCCAGTCGTCCATGGATTGATCTGTTGCTTGTATGAGAAACTGCAACATCAGTTTTTCTTTTTCCGAAGCCAACGTTCCGGGAAGAGTAGATAAGCCAAGTGCTGCCTGCATCCTGACCCGCTGATCTTTATCGGAAAGCATGGCCATAACCTTACTCAGGATCTTATCATCATTCAAATATTGTTCAGCAACTTTCAGCGCATTTTCTCTGATCCCTTGTTCTTTATCCGACAAACAACTGAGGAGTTGGTCAGTTGTCAGCTTTCCTTGAAGCGACAAGATCCACATGGCATGTAGGCGGGAAAAGGAATTGTTACTGGCAAGTGTTTGCTTTAGAAGTCCTGCAACTTCATCTGAAAGAGAACTTCCCATCAACAATTGATGTGCGGTCATGCGCACCCACTGGTTCGGGTGGGAAAGTGCATTTACCAGGCCTTCGTTTGTTTTGAATTGGTCAACTTCAAATCCTGATGCTGAACCATTCTTGTTTATCCTGTAGATTCTTCCTTCTGTTTTCCCTGCATCAAGATCAAGACTGTCTTCGATCTCATCCGGAATCCATTCAGGATGTTCAATCACTTTTCGATGCATGTCGATCACATAAATAAATCCATCCGGACCCACACTCATGTTCACAGGTCGGAAGGATCTGTCGGTGCTTGCCATGAACTCTTTCTTCTCATGCATGCGTGAAGCCTTGAATGAGGCGCCATCTGATGTTATTTTATCGACATGGATGAGATTCAACACAACATCGGCCACCCAAATTGTCTGATCATATTCTTTACCAAAAGCACCGCCGCCATAATGCAGGATTCCACAAGAACCGGAAAAGTAGCCCGACTGCTCAGGATGATTAACCCTGGAATCCTGTTGCCCGATTGGATAGATGCGGGAGGTGCCATTCTCTTCGTGATCAGATATATTGGAAAGGGTATGTTTCTTCAGCATGGTCCTGTCGTTGATATAACGATCAGGAAAAACAAGATGAGATACATGTTCTAAATTATGGGTTTCGTAGAATCTACCATAGGGATCCATGCCCAGTCCATATCCACCGGATGATTCACCCAGCCTTTCCATTTTTTTGGTATCCAACTGAAAGCGGAAATCCTGTCCTCTCATGTCCATTACAGTTGCTGTATCGCCCCACCAGTAAGGCTTCCCCGAGTTTCCTCCGTTAGCAGCATATATCCAGTTGTCTAGTCCCATTACGAGACCATTATAATTATGTTGGAGATTGCCGTTTGCAAAACCACCCATGATGGTGTCTGCTGCATCGGCTTTGTTATCGGCATTGGTATCTTTCAGAAACAATAGATATGGCGGTGCTGCCACTAACATTCCTTTTTTATAGGGCATCATGGAATTGGCCATGCGGAGATGCTCAGCATATATAGAACTGCTGTCGTAAACACCATCGCCATCAAGATCGTACAAGAGTTTGATGCGGCTTTCTTTATCCTCCATGGGATAGCCCGGCATCTCCATCACAAATGCCCTGCCCTGCTCATCAAATTCAAGATCGACGGGATCAACAACAATGGGTTCTGATGCAACACGGATCAGATCAAAGCCCTTTTCAATTTCAAAACTTTCAGGAACAATTGATTTTTGCTGACGGCACGAAAAAGAGATCATGATGCATGCCAGCCACACGAATGACACCCGATGATACCTCACCATAGATTCAAATTTGTCTA
>JBKCOY010000118.1:0-20547 GCA_046309555.1 Chitinophagia bacterium | reverse complement strand
GAAAAACCAAGATCCAAAAACCCAAATCCAAACCTACCCAAAACCACAGGCAATCCAATCCCAGAAAACCACACAAATCTCTTAACCAAGCCTGAAAATATTGCCCCGCTTCTGCGGGGCATTTTTTTTATTGGGCAATTTTTCTCAGCAATGATTCAGTTGTTTTGATTTGTTCACGAGGAATGAAATATTCAAAATAACGTTTATCGGTTGTGCTGCGTTCGCTCATGATCAGTCCATCTCCACTTTCGAAAAGATACCTGTACTTATCATTTATACTTTTGATGGCCTCGCTACGTACTTTCTTCTGTAGACCAATATTTTTGTCTTTAACCCCCAGCACATAATTCAACTCATTGATATCGGCTTTCTGCCATTTTCGACTCTTACCAAGGAGCAATTGAATCAATGCAATTTCTGAACCTGAAAATTGAGCAAATATCTGGTCTCCTTCCAATGCGGAGGATAAAAATGCAGGTTCAGGGTTGATCTTTATATAGGTGAAGATTGAAAAGCCAATAAGGATGATCATGATAACCGTCCAGAGTATAAATTCTGGAGGCGACCATTCAAAGATCGGGAAAGGTTCAGGAATGAATTTTTCCATAGGGATTACCAAAGAATCCAGTTTGCCTGTTATCCCTTCCTTGAAATAGAGTTTATTCTCGCTACAGAAATAAGTATTCTTCAGCAATACCCTTGCAAATGACTGCGATACTGATTTGTCAGTCATTTTTAATATTCGGTTTGATCCAATTTCAGCAGCATAGAGATCAATACTGCTCATGAAAAAAAATCCTTTTTCATTTTGAATTTGGATGATTCCATTTTTGATCAGTTCAAAAGATTTTTTGTGAAGTGGAAGCTCTTTTTTCCATTGCATGGTTTTGAGATCCAGCGAATAGGGTTGGTTTTTGACCGTTTTCTCTTTTGATTTTTTAACGACAGCATCATTTAACTCATATTCATATAACAGGTATATCTTATTTGCTTTTTTGTTGTGCCATATTCCAGGCTTGGGAATCAACGGTGGGAAGATTTCTTCCGATATAGGCACGATGTCCCATTCCTTATCGAAATAATTGAATTTTTTCAGCAGGCCATTCGATTGCCAGAACCCATAACCTCCCAGTATGTAAATATTCTCGTTTTGCACGAATGGCAATCCCCCATTGTTATAATTGATGTTGTGCGTTTTGTCTATTCTTACAAATTTCAAAGTGGAGTCTGATAGGGTAACACAGCGGTATAAAACTCCTGTTCCAGACAGGTGCACAAATAAGTTTGAATCCGTCTTGATTATTTCTTGTCCTCGAAGTTTCAATACTGCATCTTTCAGCGGTAAAAAAGAAAGTGGATTGCCACCGACTGCATGTTGCTTATCTTTTAAGGTCAGAATTCTTTTTAAATAAGCATCATTTGAAACCCATACTATAGAATCATTCCCCTCCTGCAGTGGTTTCGACTGAAGTCCGTCTAAGATTAGAAAAATGGAAACAAGTACGAATAGTAATTTCATCATTCCATGTATTCTTTGATGATGCTGACAGCTTCAGGGGAAATACAGAATTCAAAAAATCGTTTATCTTCTTCAGATCTGACAGATAGGATCAGTGGTTCTTTTTTATTGATCAGAAAATAATATTTTTCATTGATGCTGTTGAAAATATCACTCCTGACTTTTTTCTGAAGTCCGATTTTTTTATCCTTGATACCCAATATGTAGTTGATGTCTGAAACACTTGCACTTGAGCCTGCTGAGGTTTTTGACCAAAGTAGTTTCAACAGCGACTTTTCTGTATCAGTAAATTCAATTTTAGCATTTCTGATTTTTGGGATGGATTTCTCTGCTTTTTCCTGTTCTTTTTTCTTTCCTGTTTGATGGAGGAAAAACACAAACAGCAAAACAGATAATGAAATTCCTATCAGCAATGGGGTGTCCCTTTGCTTTTCCCAAATGGGTTCAGGGATCATTTCAAAATCTTGCAAATTGAACATCGTGGAATCAGAATTGCCATTGATGATGTTATAATGGTAAATATGATTTTTATACTGATAAAGGAAGCTTTTTTGGTGAGCTCTTAAAAGGGATTGGTTGAAGGATATATTTTTTGAAATACTGATGGTGTTTTTTTGATAATCGAAAAGGTAAACGTCACTGCCCTGATTTACCAGCAACCCGTGTGAGGTGCTGAGGGAATAACTTCCATTCCTGATCAGTTCGATGGCTTTTCCTGTTGCTTTGCCAATTTTCTCCCAACGGTTTTTTTTCAGGTTAAGCATAGATGATTCTGTGTCTATAATGCCTCTTATGTTTTCATCGCCCATTATTCCGGCATTTACTTTCGACTGAAAGGGAACATAAAGCTGATGTGATGTAGCATCATACCAGAAGTTTCCCATTGGAAATAGTTGCGGAATGACCTCCCTTTGCATGGGAATGAGGTCCCACTCTCCATCTTTTGGGTTAAAAGTCTTTAATGTGCCATTGTTTTTCCAGAATCCATACCCGGAAAAACAATAGAGTTTTTCGTTATGGGTAAAATAATAACCGCCAATATTGTAGTTCTGGTTGAGGGAATTGTCCAATCTTTTGAATAAATAACTGGTATCATCTTCACTTACATATTGGTAAACTCTTCCACTGGAAGCGATGCTTATCCAAAATGAATGCTCGTTTTTGATGAGGACCTGAGGCTTGGATGCATAAACAGGATCATTGGGATGCAAAAAAACATTGGCAGATCCTAAAGCAGGGTAAAGAAATCCATCCCTATTGAAAAAATCAACCAGAAATCTTTCCTTTTTGACTTTTAGCAACAGGTCTTTTTCCTCATTTGCAAAGACATTGGTGAGGAAGATGAGTAAAAAGGTGATTAAGATGGTTATTTTCATAAAAAATTGAAAAACAATTATTTAAAAGGAAAGTAACCTACTTTTTAATTTTTTTCATTCACCTAAATATAGGAAATAACCCTTTTAGAAACCTAATTGTTAACCCATTTTAGTATTCATGATATTTAATTATCTGAAATTTATACTTCTAATCAGCACTATACAGATTCGGCAGGATCAAAATAAATTTCGTGCTAATTTATGTCCGGCACCACTTAAAGCCCATGTCTTCATGGGCTTTTTCATTAGGCAAAATTCACCTACCTTTGCGGCGTCATATAGCCCTCAGAGGCCCTGTTATTCTTCTTAGCTCAAGTTTCCCAGGTTTTTCAGTGCAGGTTATATACTTCCAATAAGATGTTGGAAGGCATCATTTTAAACATAATATTTTGTTATTCAACGACTTAAAAATCATTGAGCCGATCATGCGATCGCTCACGAAAGAAGGCTATACCCAGCCAACACCCATTCAGCAACAAGCAATTCCCGTGGCCCTGGAGGGTCGTGACCTCCTGGGTTGTGCCCAGACCGGCACTGGAAAGACTGCAGCTTTTTCAATCCCTATTCTCCAGCATCTCTTCCTTCAAAAGCAGGAAGGTAAACTGCCCAAAACCATCAGTGCGCTTATTCTGACCCCAACACGGGAACTGGCCATACAGATCAACGAGAGCATGGAAGCCTATGGCAGATATCTTGGCTTAAAGCACCTCGTTATTTTCGGAGGAGTTTCTCAGCACCCGCAGACGGAAGCATTGAAACGCGGTACGGATATATTGATCGCAACTCCCGGCAGATTGCTGGATCTTATGCAACAAGGTTTTATCAGCCTTGCCGGTATCAGTTTTTTTGTACTGGATGAAGCAGATCGTATGCTCGACATGGGATTTATCCATGACGTAAAGAAGGTGATCGCTAAGCTTCCCAAGCAAAGGCAGACCTTGTTCTTCTCTGCCACCATGCCCGGCGAGATCGCTTCTTTGGCCAATAGCATCCTTACCCATCCTGTCAAAGTTGAGGTTACACCCGTATCCTCCACTGCTCAAACCATTAGCCAAGCGGTTTTTCATGTTGACAAAGGAGACAAAAAACATTTGCTATCCCATCTTTTGAAAAACAGTTCGATTGAACGGGTGCTGGTATTTGCCCGCACCAAGCATGGTTCGGATAAGATCGTCAAGGATCTGGTAAGGGGTGGATTTACGGCTGAGGCGATCCATGGAAACAAATCCCAGAATGCACGCCAAAGGGCATTGGGGAATTTCAAATCCGGACAAACAAGGGTTTTGGTGGCTACTGATATCGCTGCCAGGGGTATAGATATCGATGAACTGTCTCATGTAATCAATTTTGAACTGCCCAATGTTCCGGAGACCTATGTCCACAGAATTGGCAGGACAGGCAGGGCAGGTGCCAGTGGTATTGCGTTATCGTTTTGTGATCAGGAAGAGAGGGAATATTTAAGGGATATCCAAAAGCTAATCGGGAAATCCATTCCGGTTGAGGAAGATCATCCCTTCGTATTCAAATCTACAGCACCTTTGGGCATGCCTTCACGCAGTGACAACACACGCAGGGAAAACAAAATTTTGTTGTTTAAGAAAGGCTAAAACTTTTTAAACAAACTTTCACAAAACGCTGCTTACCTTTGTGCCGTTGTAGTTCTAAATTAACATTATGGCCGGACTTGAGCATGTATCGCTAGGGCGATCCATCAGACGTTTTTTTGAAGTGATCAGACTGGAGAAAAGAGAAGTTTCTGCCATCTATTTCTTTGCCATTCTCAGCGGTCTTATTCAGCTAACCCTCCCTTTGGGTATTCAGGCCATCATCAATTTTGCTCAGGCAGCTGCTGGGCAGGGTAAGTTACCTGCTTCCATGTGGTTGCTTATTCTCCTTGTGGTTCTCGGTGTTTTTGCTGCCGGTATTATGCAAATCAGTCAGATGCGTGTAGTGGAAAAGATCCAACAAAGGATATTCACCCGTTATGCATTTGAATTCACTTACACCATACCCAGACTGAAAACATCAGCAACAGAAAACTATTACCTGCCTGAGTTGGTGAACCGCTTTTTTGATACTGTTTCTCTGCAAAAGGCATTATCCAAACTGCTGATTGATATTCCTCTTGCAGTCATTCAGATTCTCTTTGGTCTTATCCTGCTTTCCTTCTATAATCCTGTTTTTATCATTCTTGGATTGCTTTTGCTTACTGTACTCTATGTGGTATTGTATTACACCTCAAAGCCCGGATTGGAAGCTTCTTTGAGAGAGAGTAACTATAAATACAGTGTTGCCGGATGGCTCGAGGAACTGGCCAGGGCATTCAAGAGTTTCAAGGTTGCCGGTAACCACAATCTCCATCTCAAAAAAACTGATGAATTGCTGGAGGGTTATCTCAAGGCACGTACGGAACATTTCTATGTATTAAAGTTTCAATATTGGAGTCTCATTTTTTTCAAACTCCTGATCACCGCTGCCATGCTGATCATCGGTGCCGTATTGCTGATTGGTCAGGAATTGAATCTCGGTCAGTTCATAGCCGCTGAGATTGTCATCATTACAGTGCTGGCAGCAGTGGAGAAATTGATTCTCAGTCTGGACAAAGCATACGACTTGCTTACCAGTCTGGAGAAACTCACCAAGGTTACAGAAAAAGAAATTGAGAAAGGTGGAAGTTTGATTTTTGAGCCGGGTAACGATGGTGTGGCGATCGAGATGAATGATCTGAGTTTTGGGTTCAGGGAGGATCAGAAAATCCTGAAAAACATAGAGCTGAACATTCAGCCTGGTCAGAAACTTGCCATATTGGGTGATGCCGGTTCGGGGAAATCTATATTGCTTGATCTGATGACCGGCTCCCTGGAGCAACAGGAAGGTAATCTTCTTATTAACGGCATCCCCATCAGGAATCATCAGCTGGAATCCTATAGAAAGCATATAGGTGTATTCTATCATGAGCAGGATATTTTCAATGGCACATTGATGGAAAATCTTACCATGGGAGATAGTTCCATCAATACAAAAGAACTGATGGAACTGGTGGAAGTAGTTGGACTCAATTCTTTTGTGAAATCTTTGCCGGAAGGTTTTGATACCATGCTCGAACCCACAGGAAAAGGATTGAGTACAATCATTGCCAAAAAAATATTGTTGCTGCGGGCATTTGCGTCCAGGCCGGAACTGTTGTTACTGGATGAACCCTTTGAACTCGCCGGCGGTGAGGACTGTCAGAAAATAGAGAGCTATTTGATGCAGTTGAAAAATACAACAGTTGTGGTGGTTACAGCAAATCTTGATTTTGCAAAACAATCTGATTTGGTGATCATCATGGAAAGCGGGCAAATTCTCCATTCAGGAAAACCGTCTGAGATCTTGAAAAAAGTAGGTAAGGCATAACATGAAAAACTTAACCCAAACCATAAAAAAAGAAACCGGATTTCAACCTAAGTCACCAGGGATGATCTATCGTGCTGATCGCGACAGTAGGGTGAAATATTGGTTCTATGGCATACTCATTGTGTTGTTGGTGGTGATGTTCTTGCCATGGACGCAAAACATCAATACCAGTGGGAAGGTCACCACTCTTTACCAGGACCAGCGTCCGCAGGAACTCAATTCCATCATTCCGGGTCGTATTGTAAAGTGGTGGGTAAAGGAAGGAGATTTTGTGAAAAAAGGGGATACGATTGTACAGTTGGCTGATATCAAAGACGATTATCTTGATCCACAGTTGTTACAAAGAACAGAAGAACAACTGAAGGCCAAACAACAGAAAATTCTTTTCTACAAAGACAAGATCAATGCCACCAATAGTCAGGTAACAGCCCTTGAACTTTCAAGAGACTTGAAGCTTAATTCAATTGAGAACAAGATCGAGCAAACACGTAGAAAATTACTGAGCGACAGTGCCGAGGTAGTGGCTGCTGAGATTGATTTCAGCATCGCAACACAGCAGATGAATCGTGGCCGGCAAATGTATAATGAAGGGGTGATAGCGCTTACCGAACTGGAAAGAAGAACAGCCCAATACAACAAGGCGCAGGCGATTCTGACAGAAAAGCAGCAAAAATTTCAAAATACCCGTCAGGATCTCGTCATCCTGAAAATTGACATGAGCAATGTGAAACAGGAGGCAGCTGACAAGATTTTCAAAGCACAAGGAGATATTGCCACAGCAAGAGGAGAAGTGGCGACTACTGATGGTGAGGTAGCAAAGAATACCAATGAACTGGCGAACTATGTGATAAGAGGCGGACAACGATGGTTGATTGCTCCGCAAGACGGTCAGGTCATCAATGCAAGGAAGCAGGGTTTGAATGAAACCGTTAAGGAAGGTGAGAACATTGTAGAGATCGTTCCCAACAAGATCGACCTGGCTGTAGAACTCTTTGTGGATCCGATGGATCTTGTGCTGGTTGATCGCGGACAGGAAGTTCGACTGATATTTGATGGTTTTCCTGCAATTGTTTTTTCAGGATGGCCCGCAGCAAGTTATGGCACTTTTCAAGGTGAGGTAATTGCAGTCGAAACCAATTTGAGCAGCAATGGCAAGTTCAGGTTGCTGGTGGTGCCTGGAAAAGAAGAAAAAAAATGGCCCCCCAATGTAAAGATTGGCACAGGTGTCAGAGGATTTGCTATGCTCAAGAATGTCAGCATCTGGTATGAATTGTGGCGTCAGGTCAACGGATTCCCTCCGGAATATTACAAAGTTGGAGTTGATAAAAAGAAGTAATGAAACAAAAATTCCAACTTCTTGTATTGTTGTTTGGTCTGCAGGGAATTTTGTTTGCTCAGGACAAAACGCTGTCACTTGAACAGGTACTTGATATCATCCGCAAATATCATCCTGTAGCGAAGCAGGCTAATCTTTCAGTGAGTATGGCCGAGGCGGATTTGCAGTCATCACGCGGCGCTTTTGATCCGGCTTTTTATCTCAGAACTGATAGAAAAACTTTTAACGGGCAGGACTACTATTTTCATTCCAATCCCGAACTCAAAATACCGACTTGGTTTGGGATTGATGTAAAGGCTGGTGTGGAGAATAATTTTGGACAAAGGCTTGCGCCGGATGTTACGCTCAACAAAAGTAGTTATGTTGGGGTAACCATTCCCGTCTTGAAAGGATTGCTCTTTGATCAGCGCAGGGCTGCCCTGAAACAGGGGAAGCTGATGGTGAGCATGAGCAGACAGGAGCGATCGTTGATGTTAAATGACCTGCTGTTTGATGCAACAGATGCCTACTGGAAATGGGTAAGTGGATATCAATCCTATGTGATCTTCACCAATGCACTCAGTACCAACAAGGCTCGTTATTCACTGGTAAAAAAAGCTTTCATTTCCGGGGATCGTGCCGCCATCGATACAACAGAAGCATTATCACAACTTCAGTCTATTGAAGCCCTGCAAAATCAGTCGTGGTTTGATTGGCAGAAAGCACGACTCACTCTCAGTAATTTTCTTTGGAAAGAAAATAATGAACCCTATGAGCTTTTGGAAGAGGTAGTGCCAGATTCATCTTGGAATCTTGTTCAGTTGCGTGATTACCCTTTGCCCAATCTAATTGAAACAATCGATACAGCCGTGCGTTCGCACCCCAAATTGATTTCACTTGATCTCAAAATGGACATATTGGATTTGGAAAAAAGACTCAAATTTCAGTCGCTTCTTCCAAAGTTTGACGTGAACTACAATTTTCTGAACAAGGGATATGAATTCAACAACTTATGGGGACAGCCACTCTTCAATAACAATTATAAGTACGGAGTCCTCTTTTCCCTTCCTTTGTTGCAAAGGGAAGCAAGAGGGGAATTCAAAATGGCAGGGTTGAAGATCAAAGACCTGGATCTTACCACCATGCAAACCAAACTGGAGATCAGCAACAAAGTAAAGTCCAATTTCAATGAAGTCTTGGCCATGCAGAAGCAGACTCTGCTCTTTCAGGATAACGTAACCAACCAGCAATCATTGTTGAAAGCTGAAGAGATGCGATTTTCCATTGGTGAGAGCAGCATGTTCCTGGTAAATGCAAGAGAGAACAAGTTGCTCGAAACTGCACAGAAGTTAGCGGAACTGAAAACAAAATTTTTCAAGAGCCTGATGGCTGTGCAGTGGGCAGCAGGACAGATACGCTGATAAAGGGTTATTTGCTTAAGTCAATCACTACATGTTTGACTTTTTTCCTTTTCCATGTATATGTAATATGAACCAGTCCGTCGGCAGTTTGTATCACAAACGGATAAGAGAATTCCATTTTTGGTTCATTCTCCAATGTTGCATAAGGCTCCCAAGTTTTTCCATCTTTTGAAATAGCCACATTCAACGGTGATCTTCCTCCCCAACCATCTTTGATGGATTCAGGTGGTTTTACATTATTATAGACCAGTAAGTGTCTTCCATCTTTAAGTGTGATCGCATCAATACCGGAATTGTTGTTGGGCATTTCTGATTGTTGCAACAAGCTCCAGGTCCTTCCATTGTCTTTACTCCAGGTTTCGTTGATGGTGCGGTTCTGACTTCTGGTCATTGCCTGCAGCGTTTGGGCATCATGTCTTAATACTGCAGGCTGGATGCCACTGATTGGTTTTCCATCATTCAGATCCGGCCCTTTGGTCCAGCTTCTTCCATTGTCTTTTGTAAATTCAAAATGAACTTTCCATCCATCACGTTCTGTGCTCGAAGGACAAACAAGCAGTCCGTCAGCTTCAAAGGGTTGGTTGCGAATAGGTCCGAGTATCCCATCCGGCAAACGTTCTGCCTTACTCCAGGTTACCCCATGGTCACTGGAGCGTTTCATCCATCCTGTCCAATCCACCACACGTGGGCCTATTTTATAGAACAAAAGCAATTCACCATTTGCAGCCAGATACAATACCGGATTGTAACAGGCATAACGTGTCTGTTCATTGATGAACCCATCAGCGATCATTTCAGGTTCAGACCATTTCCCGTTGATGAATGTGCTGGCATAGATATTGACATCTTTATGTCCTTCTCTTGTGCCACCGAACCATGCTGCAATCAATCCTCTTGGTGTTTCCACGATGGTTGACGCATGGCATTCTGGGAAAGGAGCAGTTTCATAAATGAATTGATCTGTAATTATACCCTTGCGTTCTGTTGCGGGTATGCCTTCTCTGTTCACTTGAGCCAAAAGAAACAAAGGACTAGCCAATAGGGCGATGAGCAGATTTTTTTTCATACTTGAAAATAATACATTTCTACGGATCTAAAGATTGACCACCAGTACAGGAATTTTCAATTCATGCCTCACTGCATCAACGGTTTCTCCGTACAATACATCACTTAGTCCGCTATGCCCATGGGCACCGATGACCAGCATTTCCGATTCCGTTTGCTTAACAAGCCGTACAATTTCTTTTACCCTGCTGTCAAATCCTAACAGACCGGTTACAGTATATCCGGCAGTTTTCAATTCCTCCACATAACCATTCATCCGGTTTTGATCCTTTCGGGTTTCCATATCATCAGTTGCATCTCCGATGATGCGGGTAGCGGGACTCTCCACCACATGGATCAGCATATAATGAGAATCTTTTCCTCCTTGTCCCAATGCATGCGCGATAAGCTTATGGTCATTCTTGCTGAAATCCAATGCAACGGCCACTTTTGTATAGGAAGGGATGGCAAGTTTATTCAATGTTTCAGATTCAGGGTGAAGCTTTACGCTTTCTTTTTCCTGCTTGGACATCAGTGGATAAAATATCGCCATCAGTAACAGCGTGATATAAGCAATGCCACCAAGGACGATCATGGATTTCCAAAATGTAGAGTCAGATGCTGCAAAAAAGATGCTGGCCTGCTCGAATACCATTCTGATGTTGAGGTAAACCAAAACCAGTGTGATCAGGGAGGCCAGTGCTATCACAAGAGGCTTGATGGCAAAGACACCCATTTTCTTTTTATCACTGGTGAAGTGGATTAACGGGATGATGGCAAAGCCCAGTTGTAAGCTGAGGATAACCTGACTGAAGACCAGCAGACTATCGATATTTTTTTCACCATTGATCAGGATAACGGCAACAGCTGGCACCACTGCGATCAATCGTGTTATCAATCTCCTGACCCAGGGAGTGATGCGAAGATGGAGATACCCTTCCATCACGATCTGTCCCGCAAGTGTTCCGGTGATGGTTGAGCTTTGTCCGGATGCAATCAGTGCAATGGCAAACAAAGTGGGTGCAAGACTGCTGCCCAGCATAGGCGCCAGCAATTCATGCGCCTGCTGGATCTCTGCCACATCGGTGCGCCCTGTTTTGTAGAAAACTGTTGCAGCAAGAATAAGAATAAAGGCATTAACAAAAAATGCAGCGTTGAGTGCTATGGCACTGTCGATAAAATTCAGTTTCAGTACTTTTTTAATACCGGCCTCATCACGCTTAATCTTTCTGGTTTGCACCAAAGCTGAATGCAGATAAAGGTTATGCGGCATGACCGTTGCCCCGATGATACCGATGGCGATATAAAGTGCCTGTTCATTGGGGATGCTGGGGATGAAGCCCAAGGCTACTTCGCCAAGATCGGGACGGGCAATGAACATTTCTCCCAGGAAGCTGAAGCCAATGATGGCTACTAGGCAAATGATAAAGGCTTCCATTTTTCGGATGCCCAGCCTTTGCAGAAATAAAAACAGGAAGGTGTCTGCAACAGTGAGCAATACTCCCCAGATCAATGGCAGTCCGGTCAGCAATTGAATACCGATTGCCATCCCAAGGATCTCTGCCAGATCAGTAGCGGCGATCGCAATCTCTGCCAGGATATAGAAAGCAAAGTTGACATAGCGGGGGTAGGTTTCTCTGTTGGCCTGTGCCAGATCCCTGCCACGTACTATGCCGAGTCGCGCTGAAAGGCTTTGTAGCAGCAGTGCCATGAGGTTACTCATCAGCAATACCCAGATCAGTTTGTACCCGAACTGACTTCCACCGGCAATATCAGTTGCCCAGTTACCGGGGTCCATGTACCCTACGCTCACCAGGTAAGCGGGACCAAAAAAGGAAAGTATTCTTCTCCAACCCTTTTTCTGGCGGGTGGTATCCACGCTTTCATGTACCTCACTCAGGGAGCTGTAGTCGGCTGCTGTGTGTTTCATGATGAATGATTTGGAAAGTTACCGTTGTGATCAGGAATGGGATCTCCATGCGGATCGAATTTAGGGAAGCCTAAATATGCATCCAGTTTGTCGATCAGCTTTTTGCTGCTCACATGTTCCAGCTGTTCCGCTACTTCATGTACTTCATCCCAGCGAAACTCGAGTTTTTCAGCAAGAAAAAATTCCCAGAGCCTGTGCCTTCTGATGATGCCGGTGGCTACCCTGTTGCCCTCAGCAGAAAGCCTGAAACCGTAGTAGGGCTTATAGTTGAGCAGTTTTTTGACCTTCAGCTTTTTCATCATGTCGGTCACCGATGCCGGTTTGGTTTGCAGGGCACCAGCCAGTTCCTTGGTGGATACCTGGGCCGACTGCTTTTGCAGGTGAAAGATGGCCTTGATGTAATTCTCTTCGCTGGTTGTATACTTAACCATTTCCGGATAAAATTTAGACGAATCTAAAAATTATCCGGATAATTTCAAAATTCCTGCTATTTAAAGTGAAAGATTGCCGGGAAGAGAAATACGACAATGATGGTCCATGCGGCATAAACAGGAAGGTAGCGGGTGATGGCATGTTGCACATCTTCCTGATTCGCTTTCCCCCTGATAACACCCACTACTTTGATACTGGCCATGATCAGGTTAATGAGTATCAGGATATTGCCACCCAGGACCGCAGTTCTGTTAGGGGTAAAGCCCCACTCTGCAATACGGTACAATATCGCAGCCAATGCGATGGAGTTAACCAATATCGTGGTTAGACAAAGGCCTGCCAGAACCCAATTCGCGAAACCACTGGTTTTTTCCTTCTCCGTTGCAGAAACAGCAAAGAAAATGATGGCCATCACACCGATGAGAAGGATATTGAATACCATGAGAAAATCCCTGTTGTGAAACGGATCTTTTCCCGAAATAAAGATGGCAGGGATATAGATCAGCAAGGTGATCAGTACCAGCGGGCTGAATATTTTTGCAATGATCGGCGTGATCCTGTTCACCAGTTTGGGATTGGATTGAACGATGAACGCGCAAATGATGGGTGAAGAAGCCGCAGCAGCAATGATGATCCATTTGAAATAAAACTCTCCGATCTCAATGTTAATAGCTGCAAAAAGTCCGATGGTAATGGCAGTCAATAAGCCAAATGCAAGTGAAACCACATTGCCTACAATAAGTAGATCAGCATTGAACTTTATGAAACCCACTCTTGCTTCATTCTTCATATAATTATTTCCCATGTAAGCAAGTCCCAATGCCGACCATAAAAGAAGGGGAAGGTGTATACAGGCAAGAATAAAAGTGTCGCTGTATGTTTTGAATCTGGTTGGATCTGACATCAATACTTCTTTCCCGTTTGGAATAAGATTGATATAAACAGCTCCCGTTATCAAAACTGCAAGAAGACTAAAAATAATTTTTTGTTGTGGACGATTTTTCCAGATAAAATATGATGATATGAATAGAAATGCAAGGAAGCCTATATTACGTGTGTAAAAGAATTCTTCATCAATCTTGAAAAGTTGCGGCATCTTGGCGATGAACGTTGCAGTCAGACAAAGCAAACCCATTACCATCCATTCTGTTTTATTACCCCAGCTGATCTTTTCAGCTGCCTGATAGTTCAGTCGGATGTTCCATACATCTGTTATGCTGTTTTTTTCGAGTGTAGGATATATTTCATTGAATGCTTCTCTGAACTGATCGTTGTTGCTTCTGTAAAGCAGTTCAAGCTGCATGGGGTCTTGTAATGCTGTTATAATTTTATCTTTCATGTTTAAGGGTTTGTTGTACTAAATTAGGCCCTTTATCTCACAGATCTTTTTTCTTTGATGAGCGGCAGGAAACCCGAAATTTGTAAAATGCAACAGACATATGGATTTGGTATTATTGGAGCAGGCATGATTGCCCATGTTCATGCACGCGCGATAAGAGAAATAGAACATGCTGAACTGATCGGGGTTTTTTCTACTACAAAAATCAAGCGGGATGCTTTTGCAGAAAAGGAATCCTGCAGGGCTTACGACTCTCTGGAAGAAATGCTTTCGGATGAGCGAATAAAGGTTGTTTGCATTTGTACTCCATCCGGGGCGCATCAGGACCCTTCTCTGGCCTGCCTCGAGGCAGGTAAGCATTGCATGGTGGAGAAACCATTGGAAGTGACGATTGAAAAATGCGATCGGATCATCAGCAAGGCAAAGGAAATGGGGTTAAAGCTGGGGGTTATTTTTCCATCAAGGTTTTATGATCATGCCCTGCAGTTGAAGAAAGCCATGACTTCAGGTAAGTTTGGCGACATCGTTTTGGGAGATGCTTATGTCAAGTGGCACCGCAGTGATGCCTATTATCTTTCCAATGCCTGGAGGGGTACCTGGGAGTTGGATGGTGGGGGAGCCCTCATGAACCAGGGCATCCACTCCGTAGATCTCTTGCAATGGTACATGGGTCCCGTTGAATCTGTTCAGGCCTTTGCGGGAAACAGACGTCACAAGGGTATTGCAGTTGAAGATACAGTGGTGGCAGTATTGCGTTTTGCCAATGGCGCAATGGGTAATATTGAATGTTCGACTGCTATTTTTCCTGGAGAATTGAAACGCATTGAGATCAATGGAACAATTGGAACAGCCATCTTGCAGGAGAGTCAGCTTACCCGATGGGATTTTCTTGAAGAGTCAGAGGAAGATAAACAATTGAAAGAGGAAATGAAACAAAGCGGACTCAGTCATGGTGGCGGTGCCTCGAACCCGGCCGACATCAGCTTCATCGGTCACCAAAGGCAACTGGAGGATTTTATTCAGGCCATTGCAAGTGACGGAACGCCATTGGTTGATGGAATGGAGGGAAGGAAATCGGTGGAAATTGTTCTGGCGATCTATGAAAGTGCAAAGACGGGGAAATTGGTAAGTCTTAATTCCTGATAATACAATTTTGCCAGCAATTAATTTATTATCTTAATGCCTCCAGACAATTCATGTCTGCATCCTTAAACAACTGACCATGAACTTTCCCAGAATCGATGGACTGGTAGCAGCACCATTCACCCCCATGCACCCAGATGGATCCATTAATTTGTCCATTATTCCTTCTTATCATCAATTTCTGAAACGCAATGGCGTTGCTGGAGTTTTCATTTGTGGTTCCACAGGTGAAGGTCCCTCGATGACCCAGCAAGAGAAAAAAGATCTGGCGCAAGCTTGGGCCAATGCCAACAAAGGGGATGAGCATTTCAAAGTGATATTATTTCTGGGGGGCACCAGTCTGGAAGATGCAAAGGACCTTGCTCGTCACGCATCGATCATAGGTTTGAATGGTATTTCCCTGACTGCACCTTATTATTTTAAACCGGCCAAGATTGAACATCTTGCAGCCTGTTGCATAGAAGTGGCAGAGGCCGCACCAGATCAGCCTTTCTATTATTATCATATTCCCATTTTGACAGGCGTTCGATTCCCTATGATCAAGCTCATGCAACTGCTGCATGGCAAACTGAAAAATTTTGCAGGTATTAAATTCACAGATGAAGATATTGCAGACTTCACCCAGTGCATTCAGTTTGAAAAAGGCAAATACGAGATCCTTTGGGGAAGAGATGAATGCTTGCTGGCCGCCATGGCTGTTGGAGGAAGATCGGGTATTGGCAGCACTTATAATTATGCCATGCCCTTGTATCAAAGACTGATTGCAGCATTTGATAAAGGCGATATGAAAACTGCCCTGCTTCATCAGAATCAGTCGATAGAAATGATCTCACTGCTCGGCAAATATGGAGGTATGCCAACGGGCAAGAATTTCATGCAGGCAGTAGGCCTTGATTGTGGAGGATTCAGATTGCCATTTGTGAATATGTCTGCCGATGATGGAAACAAATTCAATGAAGATCTTGTAAAGATTGGTTTCAGTGATCTCAAATCCATTTGATTTTGTTTCTCCGATTAACACTTTTCCCTTTTCTACTTACTACAATCCATCTCCTAGCGCAGGAGAAAGCCATGCTGGACCAATGGTACACTGTTGATGCTTCAACCGTTTCTGATCTTCCGAAAATCGGACTGGCAGGGCAATCAGCACTCATCAGGGGTGATAGGTTATTGGTGTTGGGTGGATCTAATTTTCCCGATGCCATGCCCTGGCTGGGAGGGAAGAAAAAATATTATGATCAGCTCTGGATCTATGATATAATTGCTACTCCTCAATTAAAAAGTCTTCCTTCAGCAGTCAAGTATCCTGTGCCTATTGCGTATGCATCTGCGATTGCTTATCATGATCAGTGGATCATTATGGGTGGCGAAACACCGGAAGGTAAGATAGCAGATGTTAAAACGATCAATACTTCTGGCACTGAAAATACTGAATGGAGATCACTGCCTTCATTGCCCATCCCACTTGCCAATGCCAGTGCTTTCGTGGTCGACAATATTATGCATGTGGCAGGTGGTGAAACAGGATCTGTCACTTCAGCTTCTCATTTTACTTTAGATCTGAACAACCCATCCAAGGGGTGGCAATTTTTGCAAGAATTGCCCTATCCTGTTTCCCATGCTGTTTTGTTGAAGGATGAAAAAAATAATCGTTTTCTTTTATTGGGGGGCAGAGTTAAATTGGAAGATAAACCAAGCATTTTTTATTCTTCATCACTTGCATTTGATCTGAAAACGAGGAAATGGAAGAAAGCGGAACCATTGCCCTTTCCACTTGCAGCCGGCACCGGTGTGGTTGCAAGTAACAATCAGTTACTCATTTTTGGAGGCGATAAGGGTGATGTATTCAATCAGGTAGAAACCTGTATACTTGAAGCCGCAAAATCAACTGATCCAGAAAAAAGCAAAGCGTGGGATGATAAAAGAAAAGCGTTGCAATCAAGCCATCCCGGATTTTCAAGAGAGGTTTTGCAATGGAATGATCGTGGTAGGAAATGGATCGTAATTGGAGATCTTTCATTTCCAACACCCGTGACTACTCAAGCCGTTAGTAACCAAAAGTATATTGTCATTCCCGGTGGAGAAACCAAAGCGGGAGTAAGGACAGCCAATTTGTATATCAAAAAACTGGAACTCAAATGAAGCTGAACATCCCATACCGTTGGCTGCTTGTCATCCTGCTTTCGGGCGTTGCGCTCCTGAATTATCTCGATCGTCAGATGATTGCAACGATGAGACCGTCGATGCAGATTGACATTGTTGATCTGCAACAGGCAACCAACTTCGGTAGGCTCATGGCAGTCTTTCTTTGGGTCTATGGTGCCATGAGTGCCTTCTCCGGGATTATTGCCGATCGGATCAACCGCAAATGGCTTATCGTGGGCAGTCTCTTCATCTGGTCGGCCATTACATTTTTAATGGGACAAGCACAGACCTTTGATCAACTCTATGTTTTACGGGCATTGATGGGGTTCAGTGAAGCACTGTATATTCCCGCAGGATTGGCGCTGATTGCAGATCATCATGATGATAAAACACGATCAATGGCCATTGGTATTCATATGGCGGGTATTTATCTGGGTCAGGCTTTGGGCGGATTTGGTTCAACCATATCAGATGCCTTCAGCTGGCAATACGCCTTCATGTTCTTTGGATGCATTGGCATGATTTATTCAGTTGTACTAATGCTGGTTTTGAAGAAGCCAACTCCCATCTCCCAACTCCCATCTCCCAGTTCACAGTTCCCAACTCCCAATTCCCATCTCCCCATCCCCATCTCCCAACTCCTCAAATCCTTTCCCTTCTGGATCATTGTGATTTACTTTGCCGTACCCAGTCTACCCGGATGGGCCATCAAAAATTGGGCACCCACACTGATTGCTGATAGTCTGAACATCAGCATGTCACTTGCTGGTCCGCTTACCACTATCTCCATTTCATTGTCTTCGTTGGCTGGTGTACTCATCGGAGGAAGAATGTCGGATAAATGGTTTCAGCGCAACAGCAGAGGCAGGATATATACCGGTGCAATTGGCCTATCATTAACGATCCCATCCTTATTGCTGATGGGCTATGGCGACAATTTGTTTACCATGGTCACAGCAGCGATACTCTTTGGCTTTGGTTTCGGTATGTTCGATAGTAATAATATGCCCATTCTTTGTCAATTTGTTCCACCATCCCTGCGTGCAACAGGTTATGGCTTTCTGAATACTGCCGGTATTTTTTCCGGTGCACTGATCACCAATTACCTCGGCAAATCAACAGATCAGGGTAATTTGGGAAGTGATTTTGCCATGTTGGGGATTGTGGTGCTGGTTGTCATTGCAATACAATTGCTATTTCTTAAACCCCAAAAACACGTATGACCTATACGGAACTTTCTCTGCGGGAGTTGCGAAGTTTTTATGAAACCCAGCTCTTGGAAAACACCATCCCCTTTTGGTTTCCTTCATCGGTGGATCATGAACATGGCGGATTTCTATTCATGAAAGATGCTGATGGTTCTTTGATAGATGACGACAAAGCCGTTTGGATCCAAGGCAGGGCTGTATGGACCTTGTCAACCCTGTACAATTCAATAGAACCAAAACAAGAATGGCTCAATTGGGCAAAGGGTGGTTGGGATTTTCTGAACAATTATTGTTTTGATGCTGACGGCAGAATGTTTTTTCACATGACCCGAGATGGCAAGCCCCTGCGCAAAAGAAGATATTTTTTTTCTGAGACTTTTTACGTGATTGCCTCAGCTGCTTATGCCAAAGCCAGTGGTGATCAAAAAGCAGCAGATGCTGCAAGAAATATTTTCGGTAAATGCATAGAGTATGCTACAATACCGGGTATGCTTGAACCTAAGTTCACCAATACAAGGCCAGCTAAAGGCATTGGTGTACCGATGATCATGATCAATACTGCACAACAGCTAAGAGAAAATATTGGAGATGAAAGATGTGATCCATGGATCGAGAAATGGATCAGTGAGATTGAAACGTATTTTGTCAAACATGATATCCAATGCGTCATGGAGCAGGTAGCTCCTGATGGATCCCTCATCGATCATATTGATGGCAGAACCCTCAATCCTGGCCACGCTCTCGAAGGTGCCTGGTTCATATTGTATGAAGCCATGTATCGTAATAATGATCCGCAACTGATTGAGCTGGGTTGTAAGATGATTGATTACATGTGGAACAGAGGTTGGGATGAACAACACGGAGGATTGTTCTATTTCCGTGATGTTTACAACAAGCCGGTTCAGGAATACTGGCAGGACATGAAATTCTGGTGGCCACATAATGAAGCCATCATTGCTTTATTATTGGCATACCTGCTTACCGGCGATGATAAATATGCAATGTGGCATAAGATGGTACACGAATATGCCTACGACCACTTCCACGATAAAGAAAACGGTGAGTGGTTTGGCTATCTGCATCGTGACGGAAGCCTTGCACAAACAGCAAAAGGAAATTTGTTCAAGGGTCCCTTTCATCTTCCACGGCAGGAATGGTTATGTGGCCAACTTCTGAAAAAATTCGGTTACTAATAATCAAATTCATCGCATGAAATATTTATTCCTTTTTCTGATTTACTTTCTTGATATGGCCAGTGCTCAGGAAACTATTGTTTTTAAAAGTGGTACAGACGGGCACAAAAGCTATCGCATCCCAGCGATCATCAGCCTCCCCAATGGAGATCTGTTGGCATTTGCAGAAGGAAGGGTGAACAATAGCGGTGATTTTGGCGATATCAATCTTGTCATGAAAAGAAGTTCCGATAAAGGCAAGTCCTGGTCGGTCATGCAAACCCTGGTTGACTACAGTAATCTTCAAGCCGGAAATCCCGCACCTGTTGTTGATCTTCAAGATCCACAAAATCCCAAAGGGGTGGTGTATCTCTTCTATAATACCGGCAATAACCATGAGCCTGAAGTGAGAAAAGGAAAGGGTTTGAGGGAAGTATGGTTTATCCGTTCTCTCGATATGGGAAAAACCTGGGAGAGTCCGGTTAACATCACCTTGCAAACACATCGCCCCAATCAGCCTACTGCTAATTCAGCGTACACGTTCAAAGAAGATTGGCGGACATACGCCAATACACCCGGACATGCTTTTCAATTTCAGCAAGGTGTATACAAAGGCCGGATCTATGTTGCCGGCAATCACTCTGAAGGGAATGTCAAGGAAAGATATACTGATCATTTTGCACATGGATTTTATACGGATGATCACGGCAAAACTTTCAAGATATCAGAGAACATCAGTTTCCCTGGCTCCAATGAAAGTATCGCCACTGAATTATCAAACAGTCGCATGATGATGTCTGTCAGAAACCAAAAAGGTGATGTGCGCAGAAGAATCATTGCGTTTTCATCCAATGGCGGGGCCACATGGGATACTACCTATTTTGATCAGCAACTCCCCGATCCGGTTTGTCAGGGTTCTCTGCTAACCTTGGGATATAAAAAAGGCAAGGCCATGGTTGCCCATTGCAATGCCGCTGATGAGAAGCTGCGCGATAATCTTACGTTGCGCATCAGTGAGGATGAGGGCATAACATGGACTACCAGTATTGTAATTGATAAATCTGAGGGTTCAGGGAAAAGAGACTGGACGGCCTACAGTGATCTTGT
>JBKCOY010000117.1:0-5574 GCA_046309555.1 Chitinophagia bacterium | reverse complement strand
ACCGGTTGACCCTATCAGTGATCCGGAATTTTTTGGACCATTGCTTCAGTTTCTGTTTCCCTTGCTGATGTTCGGACTACTTTTTGTTCTTATGATGCGCAAGATGGGTGGTGGCGCTGGTGGTGGCGCTGGTGGTGGCATCTTCAATATTGGTAAGTCAAAAGCCCAATTGTTTGATAAGGGTACCAAGGTCAACATTACATTCACTGATGTGGCCGGTTTGGATGAAGCCAAGCAAGAAGTAATGGAAATCGTGGATTTCCTCAAAAACCCCAAAAAATACACTGCCCTGGGTGGTAAAATTCCGAAAGGTGCTCTTCTGGTGGGCCCTCCCGGAACCGGTAAGACTCTTTTGGCAAAAGCCATGGCGGGAGAGGCTCAAGTGCCGTTCTTTTCCTTGTCGGGTTCAGATTTTGTTGAGATGTTTGTTGGCGTAGGTGCCAGTCGTGTGCGAGACCTCTTCAAACAGGCTAGGGAAAAGGCTCCTTGTATCATCTTTATTGACGAGATTGATGCAATAGGAAGAGCACGGGGTAAAAATGTTATGATGAGCAATGATGAAAGAGAGAATACCCTCAATCAGTTGCTCGTGGAGATGGACGGTTTTGGTGGAGATAGCGGGATCATTATCCTGGCAGCAACCAACAGGCCTGATGTGCTCGACAGTGCCTTGTTGCGTCCCGGTCGTTTTGATCGTCAGATCAGTATTGATAAGCCCGATGTCAAAGGTCGAGAAGCAATCTTCCGCGTTCACCTCAATCCCATCAAGCATTCAGAAAAACTGGATATACATAAACTTGCTGAACAAACGCCTGGTTTTGCCGGTGCTGACATTGCCAACGTATGCAATGAGGCTGCCCTGATCGCTGCCAGAAAAGGGAAGGAGATGGTAGAGATGGAAGATTTTCAGGATGCGATTGACAGGGTAATCGGAGGGTTGGAGAAGAAAAACAAGATCATCCTGCCGGAAGAGAAAAAAATCATTGCCTATCATGAAGCCGGCCATGCTGTTTGCGGCTGGTATCTCGAGCATGCCTATCCTTTGCTGAAAGTAACCATTGTACCAAGAGGCGTCGCTGCATTGGGCTATGCACAGTATACTCCTAAAGAACAGTATCTGTATAATGTTGAGCAGCTGACCGATCAGATGTGCATGACGCTGGGTGGAAGAGCCAGTGAAGAAATATTCTTTGGTAAGATTTCAACAGGTGCGCAGAACGACCTGCAGCAGGTGACCAAAATGTCCTACGCAATGGTTACTGTATATGGTATGAGTGAGAAGGTGGGGAACATCAGCTTTTATGACCCTCAGCAGGAAAATACCTTTACCAAACCTTACAGTGAGGAAACCGGAAAACTGATCGATGATGAGGTTAGGAAGCTGGTTGAAAATGCTTACCATCGTACGCTTGCATTGCTCACAGAACGAAAAGCAGAGGTGGAGAAGATAGCCCTTGCCTTACTCAATAGAGAAGTTTTGCATCAACAGGATGTGGAAGATCTAATTGGTAAGAGGCCCTACGGCGAGAAAAAGATATTTGCAGAAGACATTGAAGTAGTTGAAGATAAACCTGCTGAACCTTCGGCTCCTGCGGCTGAGGAAGAAACAAAATAGCATTGTGAATGGAATCTTCAAGCGCCAAGGAAGGTATACTGAGCAATATTCGCAAGGCTCTTGTTCAGCCTGCTGAGCAGCCTTTCCCCGGACTCGAAAAAACAGATTTTAATTTCGAGTCTGTTGATACAGACCTTGCTGTTCTGTTTGCTGAAAAGTTCACCTCTTTGCTCGGAAAGTTTTCTTTTTGTGACAATGAGGAAGACATGGTGAACCAAATAGAAGCATTGGCTATGGAAAAAGGCTGGAGCGATGTATACTGCTCCGACGAAAACATCAGAACTGCCATCAGCTCGTTTGGGTTCAACAGGTTTACCGATAAGCCTCTGGCGGATGCAGACGTTGCTATTACCAAATGTGAAGTGCTTGTGGCAAGAACAGGTTCATTTGTGCTGAGCAGCACAGAATCTTCCGGCAGAACTACTTCAGTATATGCACCTGTACATATCTGTATCGCCAAGGCAAGTCAGCTGGTGTATGATGTAAAAGATGCACTCAGCTTTCTGCAGAAAAAGTATGGTGACCAACTCCCAAGTATGATCAGTTTTGCAACAGGACCCAGCAGAACAGCTGATATTGAGAAAACATTGGTGGTGGGAGTGCATGGTCCAAAAGAGGTCTACTGTTTCCTGCTCGACAAGTGATGTCATTACTGTTCCAGTTACTGAGTATATTTGATCATGCATATTGAATCAGGCAAAAAGATTTATTTCATTTCTGATTTCCATCTGGGTGTCCCGGATCATGCTTCCAGTTTGACAAGGGAGAAAAAGATCGTAGCCTTTTTGGAAACAATCAGACATGATGCAGCCATGATCTTTATTGTTGGAGATCTCTTCGATTTCTGGTTTGAATACCGAAAGGTAGTGCCAAAGGGCTTTGTTCGCATACTTGGTAAAATGGCTGAATTGACTGATGCGGGGATTCCGATTCACTTTTTCGTAGGCAATCACGACATGTGGATGTCGGGTTATTTTGAAAAAGAGTTGAACATCCCAGTCTTTTATGAGCCCAAGGAATATGATTTCAATGGTAAGAAATTTCTGGTAGGGCATGGAGATGGGCTAGGGCCTGGTGACCATGGCTATAAATTCATCAAAAAAATCTTCAGAAACCCGGCATGTCAGTTTCTGTTTGGATTAATCCCTCCTTATTTCGGGATGGCACTCGCAGCGTTTT
This sequence comes from Chitinophagia bacterium, assembly GCA_046309555.1. Lineage (GTDB taxonomy): Bacteria > Bacteroidota > Bacteroidia > Chitinophagales > Chitinophagaceae > Pollutibacter. The sequence goes on along the minus strand of JBKCOY010000117.1, from coordinate 2,780 downwards.
CCAGTCGTGGCAGCAGATCGATAACGGGCAACAGTGATGAACAATTCCTGGGAGAAGAAAAAGAATGGCTGATACAATACTGTAAGCGCAAATTGGCCACCCAGGATTTTGATTTTTTTATTTTTGGACATAGGCATTTACCGATTGATTTTCCGTTAAATGAAAAAAGCAGATATATCAATTTGGGCGATTGGCTGAAATACAATTCCTATGCTCAGTTTGATGGGGAAGGATTAAGTTTAAAATACCATCCATGAGAGTACTGTTCATCTGTTTTTGCTGGATTGTATTCACGCGTTCATCCCATGCTCAGGAGATCGGAGCAGCTGATCTGATCAAAACCATTACCGGAAAATTTACTTATTGTAAGCCGGATGGTTTGGGAAATATTTTTGCACTCACACAGAATGGCCAGCTCAAAAAGTACAATGCTGCTTTTGATTCGATGGGTGTATTCAATGATGTAAGACGGTATGGCAGATTGCATTCTATTTCTTCCGGCAACGCACTTAGAACACTTCTCTATTTTAAGGAGTATAGAACTGTTCTCATGTTAGACAGGCTTATGCAGGTGGTAAATAAGATTGATCTCAGGAAATCAAATGTTTTTCAGGCCAGCCTTGCCACGCTGGGTTATGATAATGCTATCTGGATATTTGATGAACAGGAAAGCAGAATCAAAAAACTGGACGAAGAGGGAAAGCTTGTTCTGGAGACAGCTGATCTTCGAATGGTATTGGGTGAAGCCATCAGACCGGAAGCGATGTTTGATCTTGGCGGGAACCTATATTTGTATGATCCTGAAAAAGGACTTTTTATTTTTGATTATTATGGTGGTTTCAATAAAAAAATAGCCCTTTTAGATTGGGCATTTGTTCAGCCAGTGGGTAAGAATATAGTAGGAGTTAAAGAGCAGAAGTTAATGGCATACATACCCAATTCCATTGATATAAAGGAATCGAATCTCGGTTCTTTGATGATGAAGGCCAAGAACCTTTATTTTACTCCATCGGGATATATTCATCTTGATCCCTCAGGAATTCAGATTTTCGAATGGAAAAATAAAATCCCATGAAAGAGATGATGAGAACTATTGTTTTTGATAACCCCATACGTGATTACTTGTGGGCATTCGGAATAATCCTGCTTGCTCTTATACTCAAAAAAACAGCCAGTAAAAACATCACCCGATTGATTTTTTATCTTTTCAGAAAACTGGGAAGGGGTATAAATGAAAAACATTTTTTTGATCTTGTATTGGCGCCACTGGAAAACTTTATTGTAATGTTGGCTGCCTATCTTGCCTTGGGCAATTTGAATTTTCCAGATGATTTTCAATTTAAAATCCTGAAAATCAAATCCGATATTTTATTGGATCGTATTGCAACCGGATTGCTGATCTTTTTCTTTTTTCATACGTTACTGAGGGTTATTGATTATCTCGCAGTCATTCTTGAAAAAAGGGCAATTGACACCGATGATGTAACGGATGATCAACTGATCATTTTTTTTCGGGAATTTCTCAAAGTAATCCTGATCATTGTGTGCATCTTGTTCATGATCAGGTTCGTTTTCAATCAGGATATCACCAAGCTCCTGGCCGGACTCAGTATCATCGGGGCAGCGATTGCCCTTGCTGCTAAAGAGAGTATTGAAAATCTGATTGCATCCTTTATCATATTTTTTGATCGTCCCTTCATGGTGGGGGATCTTCTCAAAGTGCAGCAGGTCAATGGAACCGTTGAAAAAATCGGTTTACGCAGTACCAGGATTCGTACGACTGACAAGACTTACGTAACGATACCCAATAAGCAAATGGTAGATGGCATTGTTGACAACATCACACAACGCAACAGAAGAAGAGGGGAGATATCGTTACAGCTTTCGTTGAAGACACCTGTTCAAAAAGTAAATGAAGTGGTAATGGCAATTGATGAGATCCTGCAAATGAAAGATGTGCAGGAAAGGACAGTGCTTTTACAGGATATCAAATCCGATGCTTATCAGGTTTATGTTGAATTTTTTACCGAACATTCCACGATTGATGCATTCAACAAATTGAAACAAAACATCAATTTTAAGGTGCTGGAGTTGCTGGAAGAAAAAGGTGTTGTACTTGCAGGGAGGGATCGGATATACGGATACCCATCAGACCAATCCTGATCTGAGTTCGATCAGCATTGCTTTTAGTTTTTTCAGACTTTCAATGGCCTCAAATTTCACATCAGCCTTTTTCCCTTTCTTGATAAAGGCTTTGGCTCCTTTGATGGTATATCCTTTTTCTTTTAACAGGAAATGAATCATTTTGAGATTTCTGATGTCTTCTGGTCTGAAGAGTCGATCACCCTTCCTGTTTTTCCTGGGCTTGAGAATGTCAAACTCTTTCTCCCAGAAACGCAAAAGGGAAATATTTACCTGAAACATTGTGGCTACTTCACTGATGGGATAATATAGTTTCTCATTCAGCAACTCATCTGGAGGAATGACTGGTGATAAAGTTGGTTTTACTTCAGGCGCCTTTTTTTCTTCCGGAATACTTTCAATGGCAATGATCTCCTCGATTGGTTCAGCAACCAGAATTGGTTCCTTTGGGGGAGCTATGGAATAGGGCTTCTTTTTGGGAGATTTTTCTGCCCCCTGCTTAACAGGCTCTCCTCCAAAAAGATCTAATTGCATCATAAAACGAAATTAGGAGCTAAAAGATTTCTATTCTTCAGGAGTTATGCACAATGGCGCTTAGTCAAACGACTGGTTCTTCGATGCCGCCAGTTTCAGGATCC
>JBKCOY010000116.1:0-14787 GCA_046309555.1 Chitinophagia bacterium | reverse complement strand
AAAAGACATCAGATCGGCGTAAATGCAGGATTTGCAAATTACCGTGATTACAAGTTTGCCGAGATGGGTCGCTTTGATTACACTCCCGCTTCCTGTTTTCAGTTTCATGAAGCGGTGAGCAAGGAAGTGATGCCGTTGGTCGACAGCATATATGAGGCGCAACGGAAACGCCTTGGACTGGATGTGATGCGTCCCTGGGATACCGAAGCAGAACCTGCAGGTATTGCACCCCTTCGTCCCTTTACTGATGGTAACGATCTGCTCAGCAAATCCATCGCCTGCCTCGATCAGCTTGATCCCTTCTTTGGAGATTGCCTGAGAAAAATGAAGGAGTTGAATCACCTCGACCTCGACAGTCGCAAAGGAAAAGCTCCCGGTGGTTATAATATGCCGCTTGCAGAAAGTGGCGCACCCTTCATTTTCATGAATGCTGCCTCTCAAATGTCTGACCTCACCACCATGGTTCATGAAGGGGGGCACGCAATCCATTCTTTCCTGGCCCATGAGTTAGACCTCACAGGATTCAAGGAATATCCAACAGAAATGGCAGAAGTGGCGAGCATGTCGATGGAACTGTTCACAATGGACCACTGGCACATGTTCTTCGAGAATGAGGAAGAAATGAAAAGGGCCAAGCGCCACCAACTGGAAAGGGTGATCACCATTTTCCCCTGGATCGCAACCATCGATAAATTCCAGCATTGGGTCTATGAAAATCCCGGACATAGCCTGGAGGACAGGAAAGAAAACTGGTATCGTATTTTGAATGAGTTTTCAACGAAGGCCATTGATTACAGCGGACTTGAAAATTTCAGACAGTACAACTGGCAAAGGCAATTGCACCTGTTTGAGGTTCCCTTCTATTATATTGAATATGGTATTGCCCAACTGGGCGCCATTGGCATGTGGAAACAATATCGGCAGAACCCAAAGCAGGCTTTGCATAATTATATGCACGCCCTGAGCCTGGGGGGCACCAAAACCCTTCCTGAACTGTACAAGGCTGCGGGAATTGACTTTGATTTCTCCCCTGAAAAGATCAGAGACCTGATGTTTTTCGTAAAAGCCGAACTGGATAAACTCTGAACATACCACTTATAGGGTAGTCTCAAAAGACGAATTAGGCTTTTTGTTTAAGTATTTTTGTCTTGCTACTAATCAGAGCCTTAACGAAATCTCCCGGTGTTTTTACATCGGGACTTTTTTTACCGGCAAGTCTTACAAACTCCATTCACCACCATGTTGATCTCCTTCATGGTATAGCCTTTGGGCAACTGCACTTTGGGAATGGTTACTTCATCCAGGCATACTGTTTTACCACAGCTATCACATTTGAAATGTACGTGATTGTCGTGGTGATGTCCTGAAACAATACAGGCCTCATTACAGAGTGCATATCGGGTAACATTGTCCGTGGAAGGGATATTATGGATGATACCCTTCTCCAAAAATGTCTGTAAGGTCCTGTAGATGGTAACCCTGTCGTATTCATCGGCACACTGTGATTCAATATCCTGATGCGCCAATGCATTTTGGGAATCAAGAAAAATTTCAAGTATCCGCTTGCGACCGGCTGTCACACTCAGCGTACTGTTTTTTAATATCGTTTCGATCTGTTTCAATTTATTCCTTGATCAATTCTTCAATATCATGAAACAAGGTCTCTACCTCATCTTTTTTAATGCCATCATAAATTCCCCTGACCCTTCCCTGGCGATCTACCAATGCAAAAAACTGCGTATGGAGAAACTGATCCTCAATGTTTTTACTGCTGTTCTTGGGATCATCCAGCAGATAGCTCTCTCGGGCTGATTTATAAAGATCTTGCTTACTACCGGTCAGGAACCACCAATTGTTTGCATTGGCCCCCAATGAATCAGCATATCGTTTTAAGATTGGCAATGAATCTGTTTCCGGATTAACCGTATGCGAGAGTATGAGAAAATCAGGATTGGCCTTAAACTTTTCGTAGATAGCCTTCATGTTCTTGTTCATCTTCGGACAGATCCCTTTGCAGGTGGTGAAGAAGTATTCAGCCACATAGATCCTGTTGCCAATATCCTTTTGTGAAATAGTGTTGCTATCCTGGCGCAGGAATTGAAAAGGCTGAACCGTATTCAATACCGGCAGTTTGACCTTTTCAAAATCCGTGAGCTGGACCATGGTTATATAAAAAGCGGCAAATAATACTCCGAAAAACAACAGGTAACTGATTACTTTTTTACTCATGACCTTGAATTGATGCAAAATTACGTCTCAATGATCGATTTTGACGAAAACAGGGAATGCAACTTTGTTGCAAAATCATTAATTTTGTCGCCTGCCTATGTTTAAGATCAATTATGACGCTCTGGGGATCGCTGCATCTGTTGCCTGTGCCATTCATTGCGCACTGCTCCCCCTTATCATGACCAGCCTTCCCGTACTGGGGATCAATATCATCAACAATTACTGGTTTGAATTTGTCATGATCTTCCTGGCATTGGGCATTGGTGTGTATTCGTTGATGCATGGCTTCAAAAAACACCACCACAGAAAGCTGCCGATACTGATCTTTACTGCCGGCATTTCGCTTCTTTTTTTAAAGCAAATCTTTCATGCGCAGCAGCTGTGGTTTCTGATCCCCGCCATGCTTTTGATCATCACCGCACATTATGTAAACTATCGAGATTGCAGAAAAGCGGCGCATTGTCATACAGATGATTGCAATCACTGACCGATCCTGTTCAACACTACCTCTGCTACTTTCTTCCCTTGCTTGTTACCATTCTCACATCCGGAACGATAGTGAATGCCTCCATAAACGCGACTGATGGATGCTTCCAGTGCAGCCTCTCTGAAAGACTTAAAGGAACGAATGGGAAGATTGTATTCCAGTTCGGAAGAATCTATAAAAGAATGGTTATCACCAAAAAGACTGGTCAGTATTTCAGCTGCTGAAGATGAAACCGTGCTATGGCCGGATGTATATTCAGGAAAGGGTGGTGTTTGGATAAAAGATACCCATTGCTCTTCAATCAGTCGCTGAATGGCTGTTTGCGGACGAATACGGGTAGTGCTGTACTTGACATACCAGCAGGAAATAAATGCATCATACATACCCACTGCCGTTAAGGCATACGCTTTTGCAGAAGCTATATCATTTGCTCCCTTATCCCTACAGGCTTTTTTTGTGATGGCCATCCAGTGTCCGGGTGGTGTCATTTTCTTATCCTGAAACATCACATGCCCCTTGTGCTGTGAAACAAAAGGATTGTCATCCCAGAAGATGGCAATATCGATCTGCTCATCGGATTTGTTTTTGGATATATCATATATCTCTTTCAATTCTTTAAAATACATTGAAGCGGTATCCTCGTTGTAGGCAGGGAAGGGATCTGCTTTTACTTCATCAAAACTACTCAATGCCATGGGCATCATTTTGTACCAATGCGGCTCCAGTCCGTCTGCATAATCAGGCAGGGTGGGAACCCAGCGACTGGGATCATCAGTTTTCACTTCGAACCTTTCAAAACCTCTCGTCTCTTTGTAGTTGTCCTTGGACAATCTTTTGGCTACCACATCAGCGACTTGTTGGCCGAATGCGATTGAATTTTTCAAAACTTCTTCACTCAACCCTGCTCCGTAGACCTTGATCATGGAATCCCGGTACTGTGTGATCTCCGGTGCTGAAAACGTTACTTTCTTGGCAGTCTCACAAAAAGCCTGGATAGAAGCAATAGAAAAATCATATTGATTCCCTTTCTCAGGAATGGGCATGGGGTCAAAACCGTTTAGTTTTGCAGTGATTGATGGATATTTTTCATCTCCAAATCGAGCTGCTTCGTAAAGGGCCAATGCGCAATTGGCATAGATTCTGCTGGCCACTGGCGGAGTGAAAATATCCACCACGATTACATCTGTCAGTTTTTTGATCAGCTGATGAGATAGTGTCTGGTCTATATTTTTTTCTTTTCTCGGACCTGAACAGGCAACAAAGCTGATTATAAAGATGACCAAGCAGAGGATTTTGGCAAATGTTGAATGTCTCATTTTTCGGTTGTTGGGGGTATGTTTTGCTGACGAGTTAATTTTCCTTTATGATCATACAGTGATATTGATACTGCTTGGGTTGGAGGCTGCCATTGTCTTGACGACTGTGAAAGAAATCCTGAGCCCCAGTTGAATTCAACTTTTTGTTTTTTGTTATTTCCAAAATTAATGCTAGCATAGGATTCCTGGGATTGAAGTCTGATCCACGAATTGGTTTGCCCGCCTTTGTTACTGCCAAAAACCGATAATCCTTTTCTGTTTTGTGTGGCAACAAAATAATTACTTCCCTTGATAGCTATAGCAGATAGACCTCTGGCATCACCTGGAACAAAAAATCCTGAGCGTTCAAAGCCGATGGGTGAAAACGTTTTATTGCCCTTATTCAGGAGCACAAGACCGTTGAATGCATCTGCCCTTCCTTGTCCCGTTTCCATACCAAAATCATTTCCGGTGAGCAGGATATCTGTCAATCCATCGAGGTTGATGTCTTGCGTCTGCATTCCGTAAAGCGGCGCCATCTGGGCCTCTATAGGAAGCTCATGCATGCTGAATTTTCCAGCACCCAGGTTTTCGATCCAAACGCTTTTCATGTAATTGGCTGTCAGTATGGAAACATCTTTCATTTCTTCAGGAGTAAAAACATCCTTAACGGTAGCACGACCAAAGTCGGCATATCGTTCGAATTTCCTCCTGATCAAAATCAGTTGTTTCTGCATATCGTCCTTGGAGTGGAAAAAATATTCCCTCCTCACTCCGCTGGAATCGGGAAAGAAACAAGAGATGAAAGCATCATATGAACCATTCTGATCGAAATCCTTTGCATAGATCCTCAAAGGTTCACCTGAAGAACATTTGAAATACTGGTTCATTCCGAAATTACCGGCAACATAATCCATGTCTCCATCCTGATCCAGGTCAGCCGCTGCAAGGCTGTTCCACCATCCCTGGGCTTGATTGATCTCTTTGGATGGTTCCAGCTTTTGGAAGCCCTTGCCCGTATTTTTATAGAATCCCAAGGCGTTCCATTCTGAAGCGATCAGGAGATCAGGTTTGTTGTCGTTATCAAAATCAGTAAACAGCGCATCACTAACCATTCCGGGCAGGGTTGGATCACCGATCCACTGTCGGGTAATGTCGGTGAACTTCATTTGTCCGGGTTTCGAATCATTCCGCAGCAATATGGATTGTCCCGCTTTGGGATAAGCCTTGGCTTCAACCCTGCCTCCTACGAACAGATCAAGGTCTCCATCACCATCTATATCTGCAGCCTTCACATTTTGTCCCGTTGCAGTTTCAACGGGCAGTGCTTTGTCGGCCACCTTGAAATTTCCCTTTCCATCATTTTCGCAAAGAACATCCTGGTACAATGTTGATCCAGGATCATGCTGATAGCTTCCCCGAACGATATAAAGATCATTATCACCATCACCATCCGCATCAAACAGCAGCAATCCCATGTCTTCTTCTTTCATGAGGTCGGATGTTTTGATGGGCAATGTTTTTTTACTGAATTTCCCGTTGGATTGCTGGGTCAGCAGTATGGGACCCTGAAAGCGGCTGGATGAAGAGAGCATCATATCATCACTTCCATCACCATTCACATCGCCTACGGCAACAGCAGGACCATACTGTGAGAATTTGTGGGGGAGTGTTTTCTGCAGATTGAAGTCGATGAAATCATTTTCTTCATGAACATAGTCGATGCCCATTGAGGCGGGATCAACCATCGATAGATAGGCGGGTATTGTGCTGGTTAGCGTATTTGTTTTTTGTGCAAGCGCATGATCCAGTTGGATAACCTGATCAGCTTTTTGAGCACCCAGTGTTTGCTGTTTTCCATCTGCCCATTGTACGCTGACGGAGTCAACCATGGTCTGTGAACCCAATCCGAAATGAACTGTACTCTCTGATTTGGAAAGGTAGCCTCTGACACAATGGCTTTCGGCCACCTGCATGTTGCCCTTGGTCCAGATGGTTACTCTTGCGCCAAAACCCATGTTGTTCGCAGCGGGTCCTTTGAGGGCAATGCGGAGAAAATGAGCGGGTTGTTCTTTTTTATCCTTGGTATAGAGGGTGTTCTCAAAGAGAAAGGCCGGATCATCAATATTATTGGTAATGATATCCAGATCACCATCGTTATCTAAATCGGCATAAGCGGTACCATTGGTGAAGCTGGGAAGGCTAATGCCCCATTCTTTGGATTTATCTGTGAAGGTCAGGTTACCATTGTTCTTGAAAATATAATTGGGAATTTTTACCTCCGGAATCATATCCAAGAGTTCTTTTCTGGTGACAAGACTGCTGCTGACACTTTTACGAAAAGCGCCGAAATCATGATCAATGATATCTTTGGGAAAACCATTTGTGATAAGCAGATCGCGGTAACCGTCGTTGTCAAAATCAGCCAATAAAGGCGACCAGCTCCAGTCTGTTGCTTCCACACCTGCCAAGAAGGCGATATCACTGAAAAGAGGAAGACCTGTCTGGGGGTTTTTACCTTGGTAGACCTGAAAAGTATTTCTTACATACTGGTACTCGTATTTGTATTGCTCGGTGAAGAGATAATGGTTATAGTTGTTGGCATTCATGTTCACCTTCTTTCTCTTATTTTCAGCGGGTAACATTTCCACTGCAAAAAGATCATCTTTCCCGTCGTTGTTGATATCGGCAATATCCGAACCCATGGACGAATAAGACTGGTGTTTGAAGATATCTGCAATCCTGTTGGTGAAAGTTCCGTCTTGGTTGTTGATATAAACCAGATCAGTACTCAGATAATCATTGGCAACATAGATATCCGGATAACCATCGCTGTTAAAATCATGGATCAGTGCTGAGTGACTGTATCCTCCCCAATCGATTCCAGCCTCATCAGAAACATTGGTAAATCTGGCATGGCCTAAACTTGAATCAAAATCATTTCTGAACAAAAGGTCTTTTGTCGGGGAGTTCTTCCCTCTTCTGAGATCATCTGATAAAAATTGGTTTGGATATTGCATGTCGATAAAATTGACTGCAATGAAAAGATCCAGATCACCATCAAGGTCGTAATCAAAGAAAGTTGAGATGGAATTATGGTTATTGTCAAGTATACCATATTCTGCTGCCATTTCCTTGAAATGAGGAATACCTTCGGCATCATTGCCCTGATTGACAAAAAGCATATCCCTCAATAAGGATGTATCCTCTATCATTGTATTGCATACATAGATATCAAGTTTACCATCACTGTTGATGTCAACAAAAGTGACACCAGATGACCATTGTCCTTTTGTCTTCTGTGCATTGGCCTTTGTGATAATCTCCTCAAACTTCATTTCACCTTTATTGAGATAAAGCTTGTTCTCCACCTGATTGCCACAGAAATAGATATCCTGTAAACCATCGCCATTCAGATCACCTACAGCAACGCCTGCACCATTGTATGTGAATTCATTGTCAAGGATATTAATGGTATCATTCTCAGTAATATCATTGGAGAAATTGATGCCGGATTGGGATGGATCAATCTTTCTGAAGAGTGTCTGTTCATTGTTACAACTGTAAACTATGATGATCAACAGTGGAAGGAAGGTCTTTAATTTCATATGCACTTGTGATGAATCAATGATGCAAAATTAAATCAAAAAGGCTGCACACATGGTGCAGCCTTTTTACATATTACGTATTCAGGAGAGTATTAGTAACCAGGATTTTGCTTAAGAGTAGGAGTACCATCCTTAGCACTTTGTGTGATTGCTTTTGCAGGAAGAGGGAAAAGCTCGTTCTTACCAGCAGTAAATGTTGCTGATTTGAGATAACCTCTTCTTAAACCATCCTTAGCATAATAAGCATTCTTCACCTGTGCAGCTACACCCCATCTTACGATGTCGAAGAAGCGGTGACCTTCCATTCCAAGCTCAATACGACGCTCGAAACGTACAGCCTTGGTAGCAATTGCCTTATCAGTCCAAGGTGCAGTGTAAAGACCAACTTGGTAGTTAGCAGCTGGATTAGGACCATCCATTACAAAGTCAGCTGGGTTAGCAGCACGCTGACGGATTTGGTTAACCAGAGCACGAGCCCTTTCAAGGTTACCCAATTCAACTTCAGCCTCAGCCAATTGCAACATAACGTCTGAAAGGCGGATCAACTTAGTGTTATTAGAGTTGTAACCGGAAGTCCAACCAGAAGCATGTGTAACCTCAGCAACTTGAGACTTAGCGTGAACGTTTTTCATTGGAGCGTAAGGACCGCCATAAGACTGGTCACGAATCCAAGAAGAACCTGGGTGCTTACCCCAGTCCAAATAAGGAATACCGCGGCGACCAACGGTACGGTCAATGCGAGGATCCAAAGGACGGGTTTCTGGAGTAAAAGGATCTGAATCCTTCAATCCATCATCACTCTTAACATCTTGTGCATTATAGGTGTCCAATAAAGGAAGACCATTTGCATCAACCTGGAATGAGTTTACAAGGTCTTGTGAAGGCTGATGGAATCCGCAGCAACCTGCAGGTCCGTTGTTGTAAGGGAAGTTCAATACATCACCTACGTTTCCAGCATCACCACCACCTGTATTTACAGCCATCTGCACTTCAAGAATTCCTTCTCTTGTGTTACGAACGGCAGCATTAAAGTTGTCAAAATACTTCGCATTCAAAGCATATCTGCCAGAGTTTACTACAGCATCAAACTGAGTTTTTGCTTCAGCATACTTTTTCTGCCACATGTAAGTCATTCCCAACAAAGACTGAGCTGCGCCTTTGGTAACACGTCCAGCTTGAGCTTGCGTTACTGGTAGACCATTTACAGCAGCTTGAAGATCAGCTTGGATTTTGGGAAGGATATCAGCACTATTGCCAACACGTACATCTTCCAAAGTTTCATCAATGTAAGGAACATTGCGGAAAATCTTCCAAAGATCAAAGTGCATCCATGCTCTCAGGAATTTAGCTTCAGCAATTCTTGTTGATTTTTGCGCAGCATCAATTGCAGTCAGCTTGGTAAAAGCAACGATTGCTTGGTTTGTTCTTGAGATACCATCGTAATAGTTTCTCCATTTTTGCTCTAAGTATGGATTATTCGCATCCACGTTACCTCTTTCAAGAGGTGTGATGTCTGGTTGGTCACCAGCTTCAGACCCTTTGTAAGCATCACCACCGGCAATACTTCCGAAAGTCCAGTTTGAAGAAGCGCCACCCCAAGGGCCACCATTGTCCCAACCTGAAAATCCATCCAGGTTAGAGTAAGCTGCAATCAGAAGAGAGTTAGCACCTTTCTCTGAAGTTGAAAGAAGTTCATTGTTTACACTACCATAAGGCTGTGTTTCAAGAAATTCTTTTCCGCAACTGTAGATAACGATTGCCAGCAGGCTGACTACCGCTAATTTTTGCATGATATTCTTTCTCATTTTCATTCGTTTATTGTTTCTTTTTTGCTTTCAGAAATCAGACACAAATTAGTTTGATAATTTTTATGATTGATTTCTTGTTTAAGCTTTTCAGTTGATTAGAACTCAAGGTTTACACCCAGAATAACTGTCCTTGCCAGTGGGTAGCGACCATTGTCAACACCAATGGAAAGATCACGCTGGCTGTTGTATCCTTCAGTAATGTTGGTGATGGTTACATCCGGATCAAGTCCTGAATACTTGGTCAAAGTAAGCAGGTTTTGTCCCTGGATGTAGAAACGTGCCCTGCTCAAGCCAAGCTTCTTAAGGCTGCTTGGATTAACAGTATATCCTACCTGAAGATTCCTGAGGCGTGTGAAAGAACCATCTTCAACATAATAGCTATTACGCTGAGAGCTGTAGTTGTCACCACCATCAAGAACAGGAAGTGTCTTACCGGCTTCATACAAGAAGTCTTTGCTACGGCTACGCTGGAAGGCGTTGAAGTGTGTGAAGTACTTCACGAAGTTGAAGAGCTTCTGACCATAGTTTCCACTGATGTAAGCGGTGAAATCCCAGTTTTTGTAATTGGCGGTCAGGTTCAGACCGAGGATCAGCGTAGGCAGCGGGCTACCGAGGTAGGTTTCATCGTTGTTGTCGATTTTGCCATCCTTGTTCAGATCAGCATAACGGAAACGACCAACCTTTGCGTCACCTCTGTCAGCGAAGAGAACCTTTGCGATGTCTGCATCAGACTTCCAAAGACCTTCCTGGATATAACCATAGAACTGTGAAATTGGCAAACCAGCCTTGGTATAGGTGATGTCACCGATACGGCTTCCACCGGAGCGGATAAAGGTATTGCTGTTGGCTTCCAGTTTAACAACCTCGTTCTTAACGGTTGATCCTGTGAAGTTCACATTGAAGTTGAAGTCGCGATTCACACGCTTGGTATAACCAACGGAGAAGTCAAAACCTGTATTGGTCATTTGACCGATGTTTTGGGCCTGGCGACCTACTGCACCCAATTCGAGTGGAAGTTCAACGTTGTAGATCATGTCGCGTGTGTCACGCTTGTACCATTCCAACATAACATTCCAGCCACCAGCCAGTGACGCATCGAAACCGATGTTGGTTACGGCAGTGCTTTCCCACTTCAATTTGGGGTTACCGGTAGATGATTGCTCGAAACCAGTTGTGGTAGAGTTGTTAGAACCAGTTATTGAGTAGTTAGCAGCATCTACACCTGTAGAGAAGTTTGAATAACCAGGATAGTCACCACCTACTTCATTGTTACCAAGGATACCATAAGAAGCCCTAAGTTTCAAATCGTTGATGATCTTAACATTATCCATGAACTTTTCTTTGGAGATCCTCCAGCCTGCAGAGGCAGATGGGAAAATACCATACTTGTTCTCGATGAAGCGGGAAGAACCATCACGGCGTACGGTTCCGGAGAACAAATACTTATCGTTGTAAGTATAAGAAGTCTGGAAGAATTGGGAAACCACGTTGTGCTCACCCCTGTAGCTGCTTATGCGATAAGTAGCAGGGTTAACATTCTGCAGCAAACGATAGTTGAAGTTATCAAAAGCCAACTCAGAACCGCTGGCGTTGAATCCTTCGTAATAGGTCTGCTTGGCTTCATATCCACCGAGGGCAGTTACCCTGTGATCACCGAAATTCTTTTTAAAGCTCAATGTATGGAAGGTCACCCAGTTCCTGTTCAGGAAATAGGAGTTACCAATAGAGTTGGGGTTTGTATTACCTTCTGTTGCTTCATAAGCACGGGTACCATAACCCTGACCAGGACCGCTGTTGTAATCAAGACCATAAGATGATTTCCAGGTCAGGAAATCAGTCAGATCGATTTCAGCAAATGCACTTCCAGTGATGCGGAAGCTGTGGCCGAAGTTGTTGGCCCTGCTTCTCAACTGCTGGGCAACAGGGTTGCTCACGTTAGAGTTGAAGTTGGCAGGTGAAGCATAGTTTCCTTTGATATCATATACAGGCACCAATTGAGGCATACCGTAAGTATTGATCAATGGAGAACCTTCATTGGGGTTGCCAATGGATGCACGGGTTGTCTGATAAGCTACGTTTAGGTTCTGACCGATACGGATGTTTTTGCCAATATTGTAATTGGAGTTCACACGTGCCTGATACCTGCGGTAGTCATTACCGATCATGATACCCTGGTGGTCGTAAACGTTACCGGAGAAGAAGAAATTACCCTTTTCAGAACCACCTGAAGCAGAGATCTGGTAGTTCTTCATGGCTGCTGGCTTGAAAACCTCTTTGAACCAGTTGGTACCGGCCTTGTTTGTTTTCAGGATCAGATAATCGCCTACACCACGACCCACTGGGTCTGTGTTGAGGAAATATTTTGCAGGATCAACAGCAGGATCACCTGCAACGAAACCACCCAAACCGCGGACAGCATAATCAGGAAGAACCCATGTGCTGCCTTGTTTGATATAGATATTTGAAGTGAAGGGGATACCCTGACCTGCAGCCAGCTTTTGCTGAACTTCCAGGAATTCTAGAGGATTCAGTACCTCAGGTATTTTGGAAGGTGATTGTGAACCATAGAAAACATCAACGGCAAGCTTAGAGTTACCGCTTTTTCCTTTCTTGGTAGTGATCACAATTACACCATTTGCAGCACGTGAACCATAGATAGAGGCTGACGCAGCATCCTTCAGTACCTGCAATGATTCGATATCATTGGGGTTGAGGAAGTTGATGTTGGATTCGTTCTGAACGGGAACACCATCAATTACATAGAGAGGCTCATTGTTATTGATGGTACCGATACCACGGATACGAACGAATGCAGCAGAACCGGGATCACCAGAAGTAGACAACTGAACACCGGGAACCTTGCCCTGAAGCTGGTCAGCGATGTTGGAAGCAGCAAACTTGGTCATCTCTTTGGTGTCTACCACCGCAACAGATCCAGTAATGCTCCTTCTTTCCTGTGTACCATAACCGGTCACAACAACGGTCTGAAGGGCAGCAGAAGAAGCCTGCAATACCACATTCACTGTGGTGCCGGAACCTACTTTTACTTCCTGGGTCTCGTATCCTACGAAAGATACTTCGAGTGAGCCATTGTTTGGAACAGTAATAGAATAAGATCCATCAGCGCCAGTTGTAGTGGCTGTAGATGAACCCTTTACCTTTACGGTAGCGCCGGAAAGACCACCGCCTGTGTCACCACCGGAAACCTTACCGATGACTTTTTTCTGTGCAAAAGACGCAGACACCAACAGCCCCATAAAGAGGGTCAGCAATCCAGTCCTCATTGCAATAACAAGCCTACTTTTCATGCAATAGTTGTTTTTAATGATAGATTGGGGTTGTGAAAAAATATGTGGATAAAATCGTTTTTCAGCGTTGAACGGTTGTGTTTCAGTTATAAACGGCGGCTAAAGTAGTATTTCTTGTGATAAAATTTAACATAAATATCAAAAAAAGTTTATTTTGAATGTGTAAATAATACACATAATTATTTCTTTTCCCTACCTGCCATAAGACATTTCCGAAATCGTTTGCGCTGCATCAACTTTAAAAAAATCCATCCTAAATCCATAAATATACTCATCAACAATATTGAGCGACTTGAAGAAAATTCATTATTTATGCATTTCACAAATAATTGTCCCAGTGAAAAAAATAATGTTGATTATCAGTCTCTTATGTGTGGCCTTCTGTTCCTATGCCCAGGTAAAAAAGGTTCCTGAGTTTAGTTTTACAAGAATGGACAATGGCGAGGCCTTTACCCAAAAGGGCATTGCCGCCGGTAAAAAAACCTTTTTCATCTTCTTTGATACGGAATGCCCCCACTGCATGCAGGCGATCAGCGAGTATAACGACAATGAAAAATCACTGAACAACATCAATATGATCATGATCACCCGTGATCCAAAAAAAGATGTAGTCCCTTTTCTGAAAAACTTTGGTCCGAAACTCATCATTAAAAAAAACGTGACGGTAGTATCGGATAAAAATAATCAGTTCATTGCCCGCTTCCTCCCCCGAAAATTTCCCTCCATGTTCCTTTTCAGCAAATCCAATGACCTGATGCTGTACAGCGATGAGGAAAAAGACATCTCAAAATTTCTTACCTTGATCAAAGCAAAATAAAACAACGCAACATGATGACAAGAAGAGACCTCCTCAAACAAATGGCATGGGTGACCGCTGGTTCATTCATGATCAATGAAACCATGGCATTTGACGTTAAAAATAAAAAGGTAGGTGTGCAGCTCTATACTCTGCGTAATGCCATTGGTAAAGACACCAAGGGAACACTAAAAAAAGTTGCCGACCTGGGATATGGTGAAGTAGAAAGCTTCGGATACAATGGCAAATTCTTTGGCATGAGCGCCTCTGAATATAAAACTGTATTGAGCGATCTCGGACTCTCCGCACCATCCGGACATTATATGTACGGCAACTTTGGAAATAAAAAAATTCCCGGCACTGTTTTATATGGCTGGGAAAAAGCAGTAGAAGATGCTGCAGCACTCGGTCAGCAATATATGGTCATCGCCTACCTCATGCCTGAAGAAAGAGGAGACATAGATAATTATAAGAGAACTGCAGAAGGTCTCTCGAAAGCAGCTGAAGTTTGTAAAAAATCCGGCATCCAACTTTGCTACCACAACCACGATTTTGAATTCGAAGCTCAGAACGGCATCCTTCCTTTTGATATCCTGACCAAAGAAACATCTGCTGATTTGGTGAAAATTGAACTGGATTTGTATTGGGCTTCAAAGGCTGGACAAGACCCTGTATCGCTATTCAAACAACACAAAGGGCGCGTTGCCCTCTGGCATGTGAAGGATATGGATAACACACCTAAAAAACATTTTACAGAAGTGGGTAATGGTGTGATCGACTTCGCCACCATATTTAAAAATGCCAAAACATCTGGCATGAAACATTTCTTTGTTGAACAAGACGAATGCCCTGGTTCTCCATTCGACAGCATCGCAAAAAGCATTGGCCACATCAAATCAAATCTGATCAAACAGTTGTAAACCTTCCTCAATGAAAGTTTTCAATTATGTATTCGGATTCGTTTTCATTGTATTTGCTTTGTTGCAAATCAATGATCCAGATCCCTATCTCTGGATCCCCATATACGGTTATGCATCACTGCTCAGTTTTTTAAATGCAAAGAATAAATATGATGGCTTTGCTAACTATGCGCTGATCATCTTTTGTGTTCTCTATGGCGCCAAACTTCTTCTTGTATCAGATGGCGTAGTATCATGGTATAACCAGCACGATGCCGAAAACCTGGTGCAAAGCATGAAGGCCACCAAACCCTGGATAGAAAATACAAGAGAGTTCGGAGGGCTGCTGATCATTCT
>JBKCOY010000115.1:0-4343 GCA_046309555.1 Chitinophagia bacterium | reverse complement strand
TAGCATCCCCAATTTGAACATTTCAGGTCTCTTGATCATTTTCCGGAGAGCGGATACCTCAGCATGCTGATGACAGCAGATCCTGCGGCATTGATAGAATTGATATAGATATAGGCTCTATATTTTTTGTCAGCCGTCTCTACCCAAACACCTGCTTCTGCTCTTAGACCAATAGCAAAATTTGGCATATCCGTCATATCCACAGATGCCATGTCAATATCATCAACATAAATGCCAAACTGCAAATTGGCAAGGTTTCGGTCCTGCAGTCCGAATACCTTTCTGAGTTTGGTGCTCTTGTTTACACCTGATGGCAGTGTTACACCGGGGAGATATGCTGCATCGGCAGCAGGCGAGACCAATGCATGTGTAAATGTGGTTGGTGCAGCCCGGTATAGATATACCAAATCAATTTTTCCAGCATTGGCAGCTGCAGCAGTACCATTATAAACTGCCATATCCTCAATTGAAATATAGGCATTGGCTCCGTTGGAAACGGCAAGATTTTTTGCAATGCTCATTTTAGAAACATTGTATGGTCCCATTTTATAAGAAGCTGTTTTACCATCACTGCTTGTTACAGAAAATGTGAAGGTTACGGATTGACCTTTTGCAGCTTCCGGAACAATATAATAGTACCGTAGAGTGGCTGCATTGGTATCAACCGAATAATTCATGGTTGTTAGTTTCTCAACTGTTGAAGAAGGCGAACCAACAGTTACAGGTACATCTACCCCTCCCGAGTTGGTATAGTATGATCTGTTTTCCAAATAAGTGCCAGTAGCACCGGGAATGGAAGCTTCAACTTTTGCAGACACAAGCTTGCCTTGGGACTTGGGTATTGCCATGGCATAGGCAAACTCAATGGGCAGACTGGCAATATTGGGCCCGATAGACCTTTTGATGCAATCGTTTGTCAGTTGTGAAACTGGATCAGGCAGCTGATATTCATCTTTCTGACAAGACGCCAAAGTGCTCATCACGATCACAAACAGGAAGAAAAAATTTATATTTCTATTGCGCATTGCTGTAGATTTAAGAGGGAGATTTATTGATACTTGATGATGAGTTTATAGGGCTTCCTTACTTTCCTGTCACCGGAAACTACCGTATACATCTTGGGATTGGCGAGGTCAGAAAGATCTGTCTTGCCGGTAATCTTTGGATCCAGTTTGCAATCAGTAGCAAGGGTAAACTGTGGATATACATTCTTGAGATCTGTACCAAAGTTGACCAGAACATCGATGGTCTGCGCAGTGGTATCGATCACAGGAGGAGCCGCTCTTACTGTTACAAAGTCTGCACCCAGCAATTCGAAATTACTCACGAAGCACTCCCTGCGGAAAGTAATGAGAAGGCCATCCTCATCCACAACACTGTCTTTTTTACAAGATAGTATGACACCGGAGACCATCGATATGAGGAGAATTGTTTTAAAATATTTTATCATGGCTATCAGTTATTGTTCAGAAATTATTTTTGTTAAGGATTATCTCCATGGAATATTCTGGGTGAGTTTTGGATTCCTATCCCTTTCAGCAGGAGGTATTCTGAAGATATAGGCCTGCTTGTAGGTCAGATCTGGAGTATTTTGATAATACCTAACCACATTCGCACCCCATGTGTCAATTCTCCAAACTCCCACTCCACCGGGAGGTCCCCACACTCTTTCGATTGCTCTCCAACGTCTGAGATCAAATCCGCGATGTCCTTCAGCCACAAGCTCAACAATACGCTCCTGTTCAATTGCGTCAAAGAAAGCTGATTTGCTAGCATATTTGGCTGGTGCTAATGGCGGCAATGCTCCTCTAGCACGAACCCTGTTCACAACAGCTACTGCATCTGCGAGGGGACCGCTTACTTCATTGGAAGCTTCTGCATACATGAGGAATACATCTGCCAATCGCATAACGGGATAAGCGTAATCCCCTTCACTTCTGCCCAGTCCTTCATAGTTCCTCACGAACTTTCTGAAAACGTATCCGTGCAAAGCACCATCTGTGTTATAAGAGATATACTTAACACCACCAATGGTAACATTGGCAGCCCATGTTTTGTAAATAAAGGGAGAAAATCCAGTTGACTTAAGCGCTTGCAATCCAATACAGAGTTCATAGTCCCACATGATGGTCGATTTCAACCTGTAATCCCTGTTGGCATAGGTTTGGGGATTAACGGCTGAATTCAATGTAGTTCTTGCTGCTGCATTGGTTGTTGGATTGAGTGGTATCATTTTAGGAGCAAAATCTCCGGTAGTGATTAACTGATAACGGTCTGCCAATTCATAGTAAGGCAAAACCCAAACCTGTGAACCTTCAACGGTTCTACCTGAGAAATCACGCATCAATTCTTCACCTTGTGAAGGATTAGTGGGTGTACCGGAGTGCGTAAAGACCATGATGTTTTCAGATGTTCCGTTGGCCTTAGGTGTGAACAATTCAAAATAGTTTGGTAGAATATCTGCCTTACCCAATGCATCAATTTGGCCGGGATCACCATTCTTATACAACGTTAAACCAAAATCATTGATTACCGATTTGAAATCGGCTGCAGCAGCTGCGAAGGCAGTTTGTGCTTCAGCAGCATCCTGTGTGAATCCTTCCAGCTCAGGCCATCCGTTTTTCTTCCAGCTACCCCAGTAAAGATTGAGTTTTCCTCTGAAAGCAAGAGCTGCAGGCTTTGATGCCCTACCCAAGGCAGATGGTTTTGCAGGAAGCTTGGCAACAGCATAATCAAAATCTGCCAGGATAGAATCCCTTACAGCCTTTATTGGTGTTCTTTCAACATTGGCTACTTCATTATTATCATAGATGATTCTACCGATATAGGGCACATCACCCCACATGGAGATCAACCTGAAATAGGTCATTCCCCTGAGCAATCTTGCCTCGGCAATGATGCTTTCCAATGAGGCAAGGTTTGCACCAGTCGCCCCTGGTAACATCCTCTTATTAATGTTCTCTATCACATAATTGGTTCTGTTTACAGCACCATATAGGTAACCAAAATATTTATCAAAGGAAGATCCATATCCTGAAGGACCATAAGAGGCCCCCTGATAAGCATCTCCTCTTAGGATACTGCCACTGGTTGCACTGGTGCCCCTAGTTCTGGTGTACTCACCATGTCCGTCAAAATAATAGTCTCTGTCAAAAACTGCTCTTGCAGCAGCATAGGCAGACATCAAAGCAATGGTGGCATCAGCATCAGTCTTCCAGAAATTCTCTGCTGCAAGTTCTCCGGTTGGAACTCTTTCCAACAGATCCTTTTTGCAGGATGTTGGAATGGTCAGCATACCAGCGACCACAAGTACCAAAGCGATCTTTGAAGTTGAAAAAAATGATTTCATTTTCACGATATTTTAGAAACTAAGGTTAATGGCGATTGAATAGGACTTATTGATTGGGTAGACATTGTTATCATCTCCCTGCTTTTCAGGATCAAGACCGCGGAAAGCGGTTAGCGTACCCAGGTTTTCTGCTGAACCCACAATCCTCAGGTTGGTAACGCCCATTTTGGTCAGGGTCTTGGAATTGACTGTATAACCCAGTTGTACGTTTTTAACACGCAAGTAACTCATATCGTCCAACCAGAAAGTGGTGGATTGCCTGTTGTTACCACTGCCACCCAGCCTAGGCCAGAGCCCTTCCCTGTTGTCCCATGACCATGGGTTGTTCCAGTGTTCCCAGGAAGCTGCGTAACGGGCATTGTTGAAGTTGGTATTGTTGTAGATGTTCAGCCAGTAGTCTTTACGACCAGCGGCGCCTTGCATGAATACTGTTAGATCAAACCCTTTGTATGCTACAAATGAATTCATCGCAAAAGTTGTGGTTGGTCTTTCCTGCTGAAAGTTGGCATATGCTTTTCTGTCATCTGCCGTAATACGTCCATCTCCATTCAGATCCTTTAGCAGCACATCTCCAGGAGCAGCCCCCTGCGGAGTATTTTTGTAAATATCAGCCCAGGATTGTGCAATACCGGCATCTTCATAAGAGTAAACAAACTGATATGGCATTCCTATGAATACGTTACCTCTAAGCAGCAACTGGTTCCACTTCTCCAGGTTGGTATGGTTGAAAGCTGCATTCAGATTAATGCCGTATTGCATTTTGCCGATTCTGTCTTTCCAGGACAAATCCATTTCAATGCCTCTGTTCCTGAGATTGCCTATATTCCTTCTTGGAGGAGGATTGTAAGCATAAGTTAAGAACGTAGAGAACTCTGAAGGCCTGTTCATGCCGGTTGTCAGACGATCATAATAATCAACTGCAGCAGTGAGTCGGTTGCGCATGAAAGAGAGATCCAGTCCCAGGTTGAAGACAGTTGTAGTTTCCCAACTCAGC
>JBKCOY010000114.1:0-4943 GCA_046309555.1 Chitinophagia bacterium | reverse complement strand
CAGATGCCTTCCCAATCCATTGTTGCAGTTGGCGAAGGACAACCTGTTACTTGTTCCTTTACAGAAAATGATCCTGGCAAGGAATGGATGAAGCCTGAATTTGACGACTCAAAATGGAACAAAGGCAAGATGCCTTTTGGCAAAGGTTGGGCAAATGATTTTGCTACTGCCTGGAACAGCAAAAGCATTTGGGTGAGAAGAAGTTTTGAACTGAACAATACAGATATCGAAAGCCTGGTCATGCAGTTAAGACATGATGATGATGTGGAAGTATTCATCAATGGTGTTCCAGCTTATTCCTGTGAGCATTGCTATGTAGGAACCATCAAAGAATACAAACTGAATGATGCAGCAAGAAAGGCCATCCGAAAGGGGAAAAACATTTTGGCGATGCGTTGCATCAACCCAAGCGGGAATGCTTGGCTGGATGTTGGACTCGCGAAGCAAAGCATTCCTGTTGGTATCACCAATGCTATGCAGCAATCTGTTACAGTTACTGCCACAGCCACACAATACAGTTTTGTATGCGGACCCGTAGAACTTCAACTTGATTTTGTATCTCCGCTGTTGGCAAACGATCTGGATCTGCTATCAAGACCTCTGTCTTTTGTCAACTTTCGAACCAAAAGCCTTGATGGGAAGTCCCATCCGGCAAGTATTCAATTCAGTGTCTCCAAACAAACTACGCAACACAGCAGAGGACAGGCTGTTGCTTTTTCTTCAGGAACAACCGGTGATCTGGGTTACATCAAAGCCGGCGTAATCGATCAAAAAATATTGGGAAGAAAGGGAGATGATGTACGGATCGACTGGGGCCATGTTTACCTGGCTGGCGACAGGCAAAAAATTCAATTGAAAAACGATGCAGATCAGATGACAGCCTCATTTAAGCTAACTGCATCTTCAGCTACAAGTGAAGAACATCTGATGGTGGCATATGATGATATCAAATCCATTCAATATTTTGGCAAGGACCTGGAAGGATGGTGGAGGAAAATTCATGGCAACATGGAAAACCTGTTGGTCAGATCGGCAGCAGAACAAAAAAGCATTCTGGAGAAATGCAGAATCTTTGACGAACAATTATATGCAGATGCAATGAAAGCAGGTGGGAAAGCATATGCCGAACTTTGTATCGCTGCTTATCGGCAGTCGCTCGCAGCACACAAACTCGTCAGGGGCGAAAACAACGAAATTTTATTCCCACAGAAAGAAAATTTCAGCAATGGCTCCATTTGGACGGTTGATGTCACCTATCCTTCAGCTCCGTTAACATTGGTCTATAATCCAGCACTGCTCAAAGGCATGGTAGAGCCCCTGATGCAATACAGTGAATCGGGAAAATGGACCAAGCCCTTTCCTGCGCACGACTTGGGGACCTATCCCCTTGCAAACGGACAAACCTATCCGGAGGATATGCCAGTAGAAGAGGCAGGTAACATGATCTTGCTTACCGCTGCCATCTGCAAGGCAGAGAAAGATGCGAAGTTTGCACAACAGCATTGGAGTACCTTGACTCAGTGGGTAGAATTTTTGGTGAAGGATGGATTTGATCCAGCCAATCAATTGTGCACTGATGATTTCGCAGGACACCTGGCCAGAAATGTAAACCTTTCGATGAAGGCCATCACAGGTATCGGTGCTTATGCTCAAATGGCAAAATCACTCGGACGCAATGATGTATTTGAAAAATACAATGGCATTGCAAAGAAATATGCAGCGGAATGGATGAAAATGGCTGATGAAGGTGATCACTATGCGCTGACTTTCGACAAAAACGGAACCTGGAGTCAGAAATACAATCTGGTTTGGGATAAATTACTTGGCCTTACGCTTTTTCCTCAGGAAGTATATAAGAATGAAGTGAACTATTACATCAGCAAACAAAATGCATTTGGTTTGCCGCTAGATAGCAGAAGAACTTATACCAAAAGCGACTGGATATTGTGGACAGCTACATTGGCCGACAATGATGATCAGTTCCAGAAACTGATGCTTCCTGTACACAAATTCATGATGGAAACCCCAACCAGGGTTCCATTGAGCGATTGGCATGAAACCACCAATGGCAAGCAAGTAGGTTTTCAAGCCAGAAGCGTGGTGGGTGGATATTTTATCAAGATGCTGGAAAACAAATGGTCTAAATAAAATCCTTGAACATGCAAACCAACCTGAACACATCCA
This sequence comes from Chitinophagia bacterium, assembly GCA_046309555.1. Taxonomy (GTDB): domain Bacteria; phylum Bacteroidota; class Bacteroidia; order Chitinophagales; family Chitinophagaceae; genus Pollutibacter. Next base: position 2,759 of record JBKCOY010000114.1, on the reverse strand, counting down.
GCCGACTGCTCTCCCTTGATTTCATGAGGGGCATGATCATGTTTCTACTGGCACTTGAAGCTGCAGGTTTATACGATGTATTGTATGATGCTTCAGAGGGACAATGGATCCACAATGTTGTGCAACAGTTTCATCATCATCCCTGGAATGGTTTAAGGTTCTGGGATCTCATTCAACCCGGCTTCATGTTCATGGCAGGTATAGCGATGGCATACTCAGTTACGGGTATGAAAAGCAAAGGGTTTTCTGCAGGGCAAAAAACTCTCAGGATGTTCAAACGCAGCGGATGGCTTTTCTTTTGGGGTGTATTGATTTATGCTGTGCGGAAAAGCGGACTCTCCTTTGAATTGTGGAACGTACTGACTCAATTGTCGTTCACCTTATTGTTAGCCTATTTCATTTTTGACCTGAGCATAAAGATGCAAATCGGGATAAGTGCGGGCTTATTGTTATTGACAGAAGTCTTGTACCGATTCATTGCTGTTAACGGTTTTGATCAACCCTTTACTGATCAGCATAATTTCGGAAACTATGTTGATCTATTGCTGATGAACAAGATCAACAAAGGAGGATGGGTGGCCATCAACTGTATACCAACCGCTGCTCATACGATTGCCGGTGCAGTAGTCGGGAAATTACTGATTGATGGGAAAAAGGATATCATCAAATGGATGCTCATCGCTGCTGGGGCATGTTTGTTCATGGGATATGGACTTGATCTCGCGGGAATAACACCTATCATCAAAAGAATATCCACGAGTTCTTTTGCATTAGCCTCATTGGGATGGTGTTTGCTTTGTATGGCTGCCTGTTACTATTGGATTGACATCAAGCACAGAAACAAAGGTTTGTATTTCTTCAAAGTGATCGGCATGAATTCGATCTTCATTTATCTCTTCTTCGAGATCCCCGGAGGAAGATGGTTCAATGGATATATTGAAGCAATCACATCGGGAATTTTATCATCCTTCCTTCCAGAGCTTGCTGTAGCTGTAATTGCCAGCATAACAATATTCATATTGGAATGGAAGCTCTGTGAATTCCTGTACAAAAGGGGGATATTTTTCCGATTGTAATGGATGCATCTATCACTGCTGATTGAGCGTTATCATGGCAATTCCAGCTTTAGGTCCCGCCAACCAAACTTTACCGGAATCATAAATGGCGTTGCAGACATGAAAGGAAAGATCACTGATTTTTTTCCAATTCTTCCCATTATCTTTTGATATATCCACTCCGGAAGTACCACAGGCCAGCAAGGTATTGTTTCCTGCAAAAGCAACAGCACTTTTGTACCCTGAGGGAGACGAAGCGGGAAATGAAAAAACGATCTTGTTCTTTTTCAGCTCAAACAACAGCATGCTGCTGTCGGAACGCTTGGGATCTGAAAAATCACCACCACAGATAAATCCATATTTGGCTTCAGGATCGATAGCAAAGCCATTGGCACCTGTGGTGCTCTTTCCTTTTTGAATGGGGATGTCTGCGGCAAGATTGCCTGAGAACATTCTTGATTGCATGCCACCTGAAACAAAGATCCCTTTGTGCTCGTTCTTACCAACTTTGCGCATAGCTGGATCATGAGACGCAATGAGGTGAACATTCGATCCGCTCGAGGCAAAGAAGGCTTCCCCTTCCGTAAGTTGTGGGGCATTCTGATCGATTATCCAGGATTCTCCCTGATCATGAGTATATGCCCTAAACATTTGTCCATTGATCGGATCACCCACCACTACGCCTGATGTTCCATTAAAATCCATAGCATCCAGAAACATACCGGCACGTCTGTCTTCAAAGACTTTTCTCCAGGTTTGTCCACCATCGGTTGTTTTCAATATAACGGCTGGCGTATCTATTGCTATAATAATGGCGGTGCTTCTGTCAAACGCCTCAATGTCCCTAAAATCTCTTTTCTCATAGCCCTTAGGTTTCATCACCTGAAATGTTTTTCCGCCGTCGGTTGTTCTGATGATCGTTCCGTTGCTGCCACTTGCCCAGACCACCTCATTGCTTACAACAGACAGTCCGCGCAATGAGGCATTTGATCCCTGATGCAATACTTTAATTTCCTGTGCCTGCAGTTGATGAAAACAAGCAATGAAAAAAAATATTAAAGTGCGATAGTTCATTTTGATTGATTAGATTTATTACCACAATGTTAGTTCCAAATGATCTTTAAACAAAATAGAGATGAAACAACCCTTTCAGCTTCTGCTCATTATCTTGCTTTTCGTCACAACCAACAACTTTGCACAAAAAATGAAAAATGATCTCATTGTCACAACACTAAATGGCAAAATACAGGGTGTCACAGAGAATGAAGCTGTAATTGCGTATAAGGGAATTCCATTCGGACAACCACCTGTCGGAGAACTGAGATGGAAAGAACCACAACCTGTCAAGAATTGGGAAGGAATTCTAAAAACGGATCACTTTGGACCGAGCGCTATGCAAACCAATATTTTTGGCGACATGGTCTACCGATCCAAAGGAACCAGCGAAGATTGCCTTTATTTAAATGTATGGCAGCCATCCAAAAATTCTAAAAAACTCCTGCCGGTACTGGTTTATTATTATGGCGGAGGCTTTGTTGCTGGTGATGGTTCTGAACCCAGGTATGATGGTGCTTCCATGGCAGCTCTTGATATTGTTGCAGTAACCGTCAATTACCGATTGGGTGTATTTGGTTTTTTGTCGCATCCTGAGCTTAGCAAAGAATCTGCACATGGATCTTCCGGTAATTATGGATTGATGGATCA
>JBKCOY010000113.1:0-7369 GCA_046309555.1 Chitinophagia bacterium | reverse complement strand
CAGCATCGGGCTTACCGTCATTCATTTGTCCAAAAAACTCAATATAATCAGCTGGCGAAAGCGATCCGAATTGAACGCTGGTGAACAGGGGCACTTCTTGACCATTTCTCCAAAGCTGAAAATGTTCAGCCTTTGCTGTACCCACTCCGGCTGATTGCAATACGCTCTGTGGTATTCGAAACAATCCTGTTTGTCCAACCTTAAACTTATAGTAAGTCTTGTTGTAATCTATCCATTCATTACTGAACTGAGCATACAGCGTAGAGGAAGCGAACACACTCATCAACACAACGGAAACCATATACATAAGCTGTCTTCTCATCCTGTTCAATTTTCTTTTCGTTTTAAATTGAAACGCAATGAAACAACATGCGTGTAGAGAGGATTCGACTGATTGGCAAGATTCGTAAAGGCATAGTCAATATCCACCTGTTTTAGCTTGAACCCTACTCCCAATCCTGGTTGAAAGATCCATACTTTTTTGAGATTGGTCGTGTCTCCGTCTTTGAGCCCCTGCTGGAAATTGAATATTCCCAGTCGGCCATAGAGCAATTTCTTATACCCCAGTTCTACTCCCAGTCTCGGATCCATGCTGAGTGTATTTGATCGGAACAAAACATTTCGTTTGCCATCAAAGGTAAGATCAAGATTCAATTCACCCTGTATCGCAAGATTTTCGGAAATCTCACTGGAATAGGCAGCACCAATAAAAAGCCTTGGGGCTGTCAACTCGGTGGATTGGACTGGGATTTCATTTTTGGTCAGATAAAGCACTTCTTTCTCACGATCTGAAAAATTAAAATTCCAGACATTAAAGGTTGTGGTGATATCCTTTGCCATCAAACCAAAGCTAAAACCCTTTGACCGGTATTGCAAACCTGCATCCAAACCGAATCCCCATGCTTTTGCAAAACTTCCCACACTGCGGTGGATGATCTTGGCATTGGATCCGAAAGAAAAGGTCTTGCTCTCATCTCCGAAGATTACTTGGGCATAGGAAAGCAGGAAGGCATAATCAGCAGAGGAAAAAGAACGGATGTTGTTGTAATTGACAGAGCCATCCGGGTCAACTAAAAACAAAGTATTGGGAATATCATCTACAGCAAATCTGATCAGTGACAATCCCAAGGTTCGGGTTGCAATGGTAGGGTCACCGATGGGCATGGCCATGGCAGCGTAATCATACTTGCCTATTCCTGCAAAATATTCCGCATGCATGATGGCTGCAACTGGATTCCCCTTGACCTCTGTCAAACCCGCCGGATTCCAGTAACCTGCTGTAGCATCCCCGGCACTGGCAGTTTGTGCTCCTCCCATGGCAAGCCCCTTAGCACCTGCCCCTATGTTCAGGAACTCATTAGAGTATTTCCTGAATTGCGCATTTGCATTTGAGATCATCCAAAAAGATGACATCACCAACAACCAATTTCTGGTCAATTTCATCTGTTGTACAAAGTTACGCGTGAGTATGTCAACATTGTCACAAATTTGATCCACATTAATGATTAATAACGTTTTATGAATCAGGATATTGCACCCTTTTGCCCGTGTAGGCTTTCTATACTACATTTGCGCAAAGTCTGAACAAAAATGAACCTGATCGAAGAACTCAAATGGAGGGGCATGCTGCAGGACATCATGCCGGGGACAGCAGAACAGCTTGAAAAGGAGTCCACTACAGCCTATATCGGGTTCGATCCCACAGCAGATAGCCTGCATATTGGCAGTTTGGTTCCTATTTTGTTGTTGTACCACCTTCAGCAGGCTGGGCATAAGCCCATCGCCCTGATTGGAGGAGCAACGGGGATGGTAGGCGACCCCAGCGGTAAAAGTGAGGAAAGGAACCTGCTGGATGAGGAAACTCTTCAGAAAAATATCGCTGGCGTCAGGAATCAACTTTCGAAATACCTGGATTTCAGTCCAGAAAGATCCAATAGCGCGGAGCTGGTCAACAACTACGACTGGTTCAAAGGATTGGGTTTTATTGATTTTTTGAGGGATGTGGGAAAACACATCACGGTCAATTACATGATGTCCAAAGACAGTGTAAGAAAAAGAATAGAGGGCGAAACAGGCATCAGCTATACTGAATTTGCCTATCAGCTGATGCAGGGATATGATTTTTACTGGTTATACACCTACAAAAACTGCAAACTACAGATGGGTGGCAGCGACCAGTGGGGGAACATTACTACCGGCACCGAATTGATCAGAAGAAAGGCTGGAGGTGAAGGTTTTGCCTTTACCTGCCCGCTCATCACCAAAGCAGATGGCGGTAAGTTTGGTAAAACTGAAAAAGGAAATGTGTGGCTAGACCCCTCAAAAACATCCCCTTTCCAGTTCTATCAATTCTGGCTGAATGCTGCAGATGAAGATGCAATGAAATGGATCAAGATCTTCACGTTGCTTGACAGAAATATGATCGATCAGCTGATCGCTGCTCATTCCCAAACACCTGAGAACAGGATCCTGCAGAAGAAACTGGCAGAATGCATTACCAGTTTTGTACATGGAAAAGAAGAATTTGAAGCGGCTCAAAAAACCACTGAACAGTTGTTTGGCAAGGGAGAGGAATTGGATCTTACAACATTATCTGAGCAGGAATTGCTGAATGCCATGGAAGGAGTGCCCGTTCACAATCTTACGGCTGATCATGTGAATAATGGAATAGACATCGTAAGCTTCTTGGCAGAGACCGGCATTTTACCTAGTAAGGGGGAAGCCAGGAAAATGGTTCAGGGCGGCGGTATTAGCATCAACAGAGAAAAACAGACAGACCAGGGATACATTATTAGCTCACAACACATAGTTGGTGGCAATTACATCGCGGTTCAAAAGGGAAAAAAGAACCATTATCTCGTCAAACTGACTTAAAATTTTTGGGGTGAAAATGAATTGCCTTATTTTTGCAACCCATTAGAGGCTGCCCGATAGTATAATGGTAGTACGACAGATTTTGGTTCTGTTTGTCTTGGTTCGAATCCAGGTCGGGCAACAAAAAAGATCCGCTTTTAGCGGATCTTTTTTTATTTCGGCACATCATTGGGTCAGTTTTGCCTGGGAACATCAACCATTCGTATCCTTTTTTTCAGCGGGATGAGAAAACCCAAACCAATACTTGAAGCATTATATTCATACTGAAGATTATCCTTGTATTTCATTCCAGTATAGGAGAGGTAAAAAAGCTTATATCCCAACCCAAATGTTGCACCTCCTTTGGTCGTCAAACTAAGATCATCCAAAAATCCATCTCCCTTGAAACTGATCCCTTGCTGTGTAGCAAAGCCTGCACTCAACCACCATGCTTTATCCAGGTTCACAATTCCTGAGATCTGAATAGGAAAACGCGTCAGTCGAATATTTGCATTATTTGCTGCTGTTGTAACATACTTATACCCTGCTAAGGTTCTGATGCGAAACGATTTACTTACAGCATAGTCAAGCGAAGCAAAAAGTGAACCACCCTGACCAGCATTGACCGACTGATCAGCACCATTGGTAAAATATACTTCGGCGATCTTATCCCCGCCAAATTCAATACCACCGCCAATAGAAAACGTTAGTTTTTGGGCGGCATCTTGAGACATCACTATCCCAGTCAATGAAAAACTCAGAAATGCAATAAACACAAAACAAGAAAAAAACTTAGTCATAAATTATTCTTTCATTTTTCCAGATTTCTTCAGATAACGAACGATGGCATATCCAACCCCAAGTATGATCAGAGAATAGATGCTGTTCGTTTTCACATCTTCAATTTGGTACAATCGTATCACCAACAAGGCAATACCGGCAAGCCAAATAAACTGTGTAGTATATTCTTTCAAAACCCAGCGCTTCCAGTTGAATTCCATAGAAGAAAATGTTTCCCCAATGCCTTTCAGGCTGGGGATCCAGCGATTGACCTTTGCACAATATGCATCGAAATCAGTCCCAAATTTCCCTCTCAAAAAATTCTCCTCAGCCAGCACGATCGCCTGATAGATGAACAGAAATAATGGCATGATGATACCCACATAGATCAATGAATTAGCCAATATACCCACGCCCATGAGCATCAGGATATTTCCAACATACAATGGATTGCGGCAATGGGAAAAGATGCCAGACGTAACAAGCGATTCTGCATATACTTTCTTGTCCTTGCCTCCCCTCACGATATAGGCCAATCCGATCGTTGCACCCCTTATGGCTTGTCCCAATATAGTAATGAATAATCCGAGGCACAAGGGCCAACATTTATACCCCGCACCAAACTGTGCTTCGGTGAATAGCTCCTGAGAAGGAAGGAACAATAATCCGTAAAGGATAATAAAAAGCCAATTCCTGTACTTAAAGAAAAAGTTACCGATGGTGATCATGCTTCCTTTTTTGCAATGAATCCTGAAAAATTATACCACTTGAAAAATACTTCCACTGTCCTGAATCCAACTTCTTTCAACAACGTGATGTTCTCACTGAGTTTGTAAGGTATCAATACGTTCTCCAATGCTTCCCTCTTCTGTGAGATCTCCAGTTCACTGTACTGATTTCTGCGCTTGAAATTGTAGTAATACTTGATGAAGTCGCGGTTGAAATCGGTCTCTTCTGCCAAGATCTTTTCAATCACAATCAATACTCCACCCGGACGAAGCTGCTCTTGAATGGAACGCAACAAACGTTCTCTCACAATGGGTCTGATGAACTGCAGCGTAAGACAAAGAATAACAACAGATGCATCTTTCATCGGGACAGTCCCAGAATTAAGATCTGCTACTTCAAGCGAATAAGGCCTTTTCATCCCCATCTCTTCCAGCTTGGCTTTGCATTTATCCAGCATAGGTTGGGAGTCATCTATCCCCACAAATTTGATATGCTGTGGAACTGTCTGGTCCATCATGATCATGGTTGCCCCTGTTGAACAACCGAGGTCATAGATCACGCCATCTTCTCCGCAATGATCCGCTGCCAATTCCGACATCATACGCTGCATCTCAATATAAAATGGCACAGAACGTGTGACCATGTCATCGAATACACCTGCCACCTTGTTATTAAAAGAGAAATCGTATGCCTGCTTGAAGGGTTCGTCGAAGATTTTGTCCATGTAGTAAGAGTTGGGAATTAGGAGTTGGGAATTGGGAATTGGGAGTTAGGAATTGGGAGATGGAAGATGGGAGATATTAGATTTATTGAGGGCCTGAAGAATCTCTTCAATGATGTCGTCTGGATGTTCTAGTCCAACTGATAACCTGATCAGTCCGGCTGTAATACCTACCGCGGCCCTCTCCTGCTCGGAGAGCTTGGAATGGGTAGTGCTGGCCGGATGGGAAGCAATTGTTCTGCTGTCGCCCAGGTTATTGGTCATGGATAACCACTGCAGACTGTTGAGGAACTTTCTTCCTCCTTCAAGTCCTGATCTCAACTCAAAGGTCAAGATCCCACCACCATTGCTCATCTGTTTCTTTGCCACATCATATCGAGGGTGGGAAGGAAGAAAGGGATATTTCACCCAGTTGAGCGCCGGATGGCCTTCCAGGGCTTTGGCTATGCGAAGTGCATTCTCGGCATGCTTGTCCATTCGCACAAAAAGGGTCTCGAGACTCTTCGATAAAATCCAGGCATTAAAAGGACTCAATGATGGTCCGGTATTTCGGATAAAGAGATACAATTCTTTGATCAGTTGCTTATTCCCCACTACAACACCTCCCAACACACGTCCTTGTCCATCCATAAATTTGGTAGCAGAGTGCAAAACCAGATCAGCTCCAAATTGTATGGGTCTTTGCACAGCCGGAGTAGCGAAGCAATTGTCGACCACAAACAGAATGTTATGCTGCTTACACAAATCTGCAACATAAGTCAGATCAATGATATCCAATCCAGGATTGGAAGGGGTTTCAACATATAACATCTTGGTATTGGGCTTGATGAGGGCCTCAATATTTTCTGGATGATTCATATCGAAATAGCTATAGTCAATTCCCCACTTTGGCAGGTACTTGGTGAGGATGGTATGGGTTGAGCCAAATACAGCCGATGCAGAAATGATATGATCACCTTTTGCAAGGAAAGTCATGAAGGTAGCGCTGATGGCAGCCATACCAGTAGCTGTAGCAATCCCATCTTCGGCACCTTCCAGCAGGCAAACCTTTTTGATGAATTCATCTACAGTGGGATTGGAAAAACGGGAATAGATGTTGACATCAAGGCTGTCATCAGCAAAGGCTGCAGCCATATCCTCGGCGCTATCATATACAAAGCTGCTGGTGAGAAAAAGCGGCGTAGCATGCTCCTTCTCTCCTGTTCTTGCGGTTTGTGTTCTGATGGCCAAAGTTTCCGGACGCATTTGCAATAGTTTAAGGGTTCTCTGATGAAACAGGTTCACCATTCAGGATAACAGTGAAATCTATGGCGGCACCTGCCAGCCTTAGTGTCTCGGCTACTGAACAATATTTTTTAATGGACAGATCAACGGCCCTCCATGCTTTTGACGGCTCTATGTTGCCATTGATCAGAAATTTGATTTCAATTGTTTTCCAAAGAGAAGGTTCTTTTCCTTCTTCACGTTGACCATCCGCTTCAATCACCAATGACACCAGCTCCTGCCTTTGTTTCTTCAGAATGCTGATAACATCAACCGAACTGCATCCACAAAGTGCTGATAAAAGGGTTTGCATGGGCCTGAATCCGGATCCATCACCACCCTGTGCAACGGGTATATCCATCCGCATGACATGTCCGTCTGCATCACGGATATCCATGGCATATCGTTCATTAACCCAACTGGCACTGATCAGAGACATCTGAAAAATTTCTGCAAATATACACGTTAGGCCCGAAAGCATGGATGGTTCAGCACTGTCAAATGACTGAACTTCCCTATTTTTAAGTATGGCCGATCAGACCAACATACTATTTCAAGAAAAACTGGCATCTCTGCAGGGATCGTTGCGGAAACTGAATGATGAGCGATTGGAGATGCTTTCTCAAATTGACCTCTTGAAAAAAGAGAAAAATATCCTGCTAAAAGCCTTGGATGATTTTACCCGGATGGAAGAATCCCTGGAAGATCTGAAATCCAGAAATATTGAACTGCAGTCACAATTAAATGCCCTTATGGGTGCGCTGGAAAGGATGGAAAATGAACAGAGCTGATCAGCTGCCTGAATGTCCTATTCTTTTGATGCATTCAGCAAGACTCTGCTTCCAGTCCGACAATTGAATTCCAAACGTTTCTACGATCTTTTTCTTGTCCATCAAACTATTTGCCGGTCTCTTAGCAGGAGTAGGATAACCGCTGGTAGGGATTGGATGAATACGACATGATGAACTGATTCTGTCTTTTATCTCCAATGCAAACTGATACCAGGTTATTTCCCCTTCATTG
>JBKCOY010000112.1:0-4858 GCA_046309555.1 Chitinophagia bacterium | reverse complement strand
GGGCAGGCAGGTGATGTCTATGCGTGGGGCAATACCTATAAAAAAAATGGCAAATACATGGCCAATACTTTTCAGGGATCTTTTCCTGATCGTGATGCCGGAGAAGATGGATACACGGGAATCGCTCCAGTGAAACAATTTAAACCCAACGCATTTGGGTTGTATGATATTTCCGGGAATGTATGGGAATGGTGCAGCGACTGGTATGGATATGATTATTATGCTACACTGGCGAAAAATACAATCACTGAAAATCCACAGGGACCGGCTGTGGCCAATGATCCTTCAGAGCCGGGTGTTCCAAAAAAAGTACACCGAGGCGGCTCATTTTTATGTACCGATGAGTACTGCACACGTTACATGGTGGGCACAAGGGGGAAAGGTGATTGGCGCTCTCCGGCCAATCATCTGGGATTCAGGTGCGTGAAGGATCTGAAATGATCTTGAACTGAATTACGGTTGCCATCAATTGTATGCATCCCATAATAATAAACAGTGTATCAAATGAAAAATGATATGCGATAAGTCCTCCTATGGCAATGGCAACACCTGAAACGAAATGGGTATGTCCATTGGCAATTCCCCACAAGAAAGTATTGTCTTTTTCTTCCATGTCTGAAGCAAAGAGCGCATCCCAGGAAGGAGTGCAAATGGCTTCCGCCAGTCCCAGTCCCGCTTGCACCAACAACAAGCTAGTGGTATCATCCACCAACAAATAGGCAAACGTGAAAACTGTATTCAATCCATATCCCACCACGATCATGTGGTATTTCCATTTTGAACGGTTGAAGATCCTGCCGATCGCTACATAGGCAATGCCGGTGATGATGAGGTACAATGCCCATGCCCAGGTGATGTCGAGCAGATCGCCGCCTACTTTCTCAGAGAACACAGCGAACAAAGGGCCAAACAATCCTTCTCCAAAATACCAGAGGCTGGAAGCAACGAGCAACCATTTGGTGGTTCTCGACATCATTTGATTCGTTTCAGATCCAGGTCCTGGAAATCAAAGCTGAAGTCGGTCAGCGGTGAGATGGCCTCCATGGTGAAGCCATTCGGTTTGCCATCGCGACCAAGACTGAAATATAAAAATGCATCTGCATCCATGCTGCGGTCGGTCCACTTTGCAATCAGGGTATTCCCTTTATACGGTATCAACTCACCTTCCAGTCGTGGTGAACGCAGGGAAGCGATCCAGGGTTTGCCATTTTTCATGGACAACACTACATCACCGAACCAGGCATCGCGATAGGTTCCCATAAAAGGTTCCATGTTGATGTTCGTTCCTTTTTGTTGTGCTGAAGTGATGTCTTCATTTACTTTTTGTTTGATTTTTTCTGCTTCTGCAAAACCCTGTTTTTCTCTTTCAGAAAAAGACTTCACCCAGTTTTGTCCTTTCACGCCCAGGTATCCATCCTTGATGGTATTGCTGATGGAGGAGAAGGCTGCTCCTGATTGCTGATTGGTGAGGACCATGATACCGAGGTTGAGCTCAGGAAACAATACCACTTGCGTAACGATACCGGCGAGTCCGCCTGTATGGGTCACCTGCTTGTATCCTTTGATATCACTCAGGAACCATCCAAGCCCGTATGCACTGAAATGAGTATTGTATGGAGGACGCGTAGAAGAACTGATGATGGTTTGAGGTGCCCACATCTCTTCGTGCATGGTTTCGCTGAACAGTTTTTTGCTAAGTCCTTCGCCATATTTGCCATGGTTCAATTGGAGGATCACCCATTTGCTCAGGTCGCTGATGTTGCTCCACAATCCACCGGCTGCATTGGCCGTTTCGCTCCAGTCTATGTTGATCACCTGGAGTTTTCCATCTACGGGTGCATGTGGACGGATCATGTTGGATTTGTCTTTGAGTCGTTTCTGTGATGCGGCTGAATGTTCGAAGCCAAGCGGTTTCATGATGCGCTGTTCGATGAAATCTTCCCAGGGCATCCCGGATACTTTTGCGATCACTTCTCCTGCAACAATGTAAAGGTTATTGTCGTAGTCATACTTTGTTCTGAAGGCAGAGACCGGTTTCAGGTAGCGAAGGTTGTGGATGATATCTGCCCTGCTGAAATTGCTGCCATCGGGCCACATCATCAGATCTCCGGCGCCTAGTCCGAGTCCGCTGCGATGCGTGACCAAATCCCGCACCGTGAAGGCTTCTGTAACGTAGGGGTCATACATTTTGAATCCCGGTATATGATCGGTAACCTTATCATCCCATTTCATTTTTCCTTCATCCACCAGCATGCTGATGGCGGCGGTAGTGAAAGCTTTAGAATTTGATGCAATACCGAACAACGTATTTTCATCCACTTTCTTCCCCGTTTCCAGATTGGCCACACCATAACCTTTTGCATGGATGAGTTTCCCATCCTTCACTACACCTACGGCAATGCCCGGAACGTTGAAAGTTTTAAGAGCAAGTTCAGTGAGAGAATCGATCTGTTTTGTTGAAAGTGGTTGAGCAATTGTGCTGTACGTTATCAGCAACAGCACAGGCAACAATAGTTGAATCTTATTGATCATTTTTCTTCATTTTTCATTTTTTCCAGATAGCGATTGTACATGAAAGACGCTGCAAGCAGAATCATTCCCATGATGATCAGCACTACGGTTTTGCTGATATTGCTCATGTTTGCCAGGTCGTAGAAAAATATCTTGACCAGTGTCAGTCCCATGAGTATCATACCACTGATCCGTTGAGATTTTTGATTTTTCATGATGCCCAGTATCACCAGTGTCAGCGCATATAATCCGGATATGATGCTTAGTCCCAGTTTATTCTGGTTCTGATATCCCAGAATATCCATCCAGTGAATGAATTCGTTGCAGAGAACAGATAACAACGTTATGTTGAAAAGCAGGCGCAGCAAATTCGTTGTTTGGGAGGTTGATGCAAGCTGGTCGTCTGCTTTTTTCAGTGCAAACAATAGAAGGGCAATCAACAGAAAAAAGATATACCGGATGCCCAATAGCGATAGTGCATGGCCAGTATCTTGCTGTAGATAGAAATCCCGGAATTCACCCAACGCTTCGAGTCCGTTCACCAGCATGATCAGCATTCCCATGAAAGAGAGAATGGACAACAATTGATGTAGGTCCTGTCGTTTGAAGAAGCGAAGATTCAGTAGGGTCCACGCAATCAGATAGCTCAAGCTATAGAAGTAAAGGGCCATGGTCATTGACGGCTCCTTGATCATCATCTTCCATTTTTCAATAAAGAAGGGAAATGTCCACTCGATCTCGAATAGGGCTGACAGTAGCAGTACCAGGAAGACTGCAGTGCCTGCTATCTGACTGAAGCTGATGCCGCTGCTTTGCTGATCAGATTCCTTATTGCGTGAATAGCTGTAGCTGATGTACATGAGGCAGAGTCCTGTGAAGATGCAGCTCAGAAAAGGGGCATTCAGGAATGGTGTAAGACCAGTGGAATAAATGCCATCAAGATACTGAGCGTACCAATCCATGGCAAGGCTGAAGCCGGTAAGGGTGAAGAGAACCAGGGCAATGTTGTGATAGAGAATTCGCTGGTAACGGCGAAAGATCCATGCCATGACCACTGTTTCTGTTGCCCAAAGGATGGTTATGGTATTTCCTTTAAAGGCAATGGGGACGGCAATTGTCAAAAAGCTGATACCCAAGCCTCCGAGAAAAAGATGCACGGTATTGTCTGCCGGTTTTAGTTTTCTGACCAACAATCCCAATGCAAGGTGGAGTATCCCCAAAGCCACTGCAAAAATTGTCAGGTATTCACGTTCCTGATTGAAACTTTTTGGTTGAACATTCAGATTCCAGATCAGGAGATAGCTTCCTGCAAAGAATAATATGGCATTGAGCAAGAGAACGGCAATTTCCCTGAGATGATAGTTTTCTTTTTTGATGATCTTGAACACGAGAAAGGTGGAAAGGAAGATCAAGAATTGCAACGTCAGCAAGACCATTCCCACCGCAAAACTTACCTGTTTGCTGTCCTCTGCGCTGATGGCTGCTAGGAATATGATCCAGCTGGCTGAGAATGCCAAAACGTATACTGATTTCCAGTTGCGTTGCACGGATAGATACAGCATGCCCATGTTGATGATGCATACATATACCATTAACAAAGCAACATTGCCGGCTCCACTGCTTAGCAGGAATGGAATGGCGTATGCCCCCACTTGTCCGATCAGCGCGATCACAGTTCTGTTGTAGTGAATAGCCATGTATACGGCTGTAATAGTGGTTCCCAGCATAAGTCCAAATGCAGCCATTTGCGGCATCAATTGGTAAAAGGTGAATGCCACAAACGTATTGAAGTAAGTGATGGCAATAGCTCCTCCCATCATGACAGCACTGAAGTCTGTATATTTTTTCTTTACAAGCATGGCGGCAGTTGCCAGTCCCATGGCCATGGTATATCCCAGGATGATGCGAAGCACAGGACTGATCAACTGGTTATCAATGGCGTATTTGACACCAATGTATACGCCAACTATCAGAACCAGCATTCCGATCTTGTTGATGATGTTGGTACCGATAAGGGTCTCAAGCCGTTTATTTCTATCGCGGCGAAGATTTTCATATTCAATACTGAACTGTGAGGGTTTGCGGTTGATTATTTTTCGATCAGGTATTATTGGTGGAACATCCTCATGGGTAGTCTCTAGAATATCTACCTCCTGTTTTAAAGATTTCAGTTGATTCAATTCAATTCGAATGGCATTCAGCTCGTTGAGCTTAGCCCCCATGAGTGAGCTCAGCTGCTGAACCTGCTGTTCCAGCGCGGCTATGCGTTCTTTATTATTTTCCATAAATCATCATGGTGGATTGCATCAAGGTAGTGAAAAAATATGCTAAATTGAGCCGATTTGTA
>JBKCOY010000111.1:0-16569 GCA_046309555.1 Chitinophagia bacterium | reverse complement strand
GTAAAATCATATAGCCTCATGATCACCTCCAGATGATGCAGGTTATGTCCGAAAATGATGTAACATAGTGCATCGACGGTCACAGGATATCCACTGGCCTCACCTCTTTGCTCTAGCTCTTTGTTCGTAAGCGATTCGATCAACAGATCAGTGGATCTTCGCAACAACAAAAATTCTTCTTTCATTTCTGCAAGTTTTCGATGGGAAGCAGGCGCCGCCGCCGCAAATGCATTCTCATCAAAACCGGGTAACGAACGTCCATCTCCCCTTGCGATCCAGATCAAACGATACACAAAGATCCGCTCTGTATCCATCATGTGCTGCAGCATCTGCCGGATGGTCCATTTCCCCTCCGCATAGGCATAGCTGGCTTTCTCTTCGGGTATCCCGGAAATAAATTCAACAATATCCTTCGCGTGATTTGAAATTAATTCCGACGGAATATTCCCCCTTGTTAGTGAAATATAATGCCGATAAAATACCCCGAAATCGCCTTCAGACGGTCTGCTCATAAATTTATTTTTAATCTCTGATGACCAGCGCTTTGCCCTTCCCTCCAACATAAAAAGCAATCAGCACAACATCCTCCTTCCCATTGTTGGTTCCTCTGTGCGTAGTATTGATCACCTCTGAGGACGCTTCATTGGCTTTCAGCAAACTGGGCTGCTTCCCTTCTACTTCTACAGTTAGGACTCCCTGCAAAACCACGGCATACACCGGATAGGGATGCTTATGCCACCCTGTTGTTTTGCCTGGAGGAATGATAATTTTCAGGATCGTGGTTTCATTATCCGGCAGCTGCGGATAGCTGATCTTTTGCCCGGAATAAGTAGTATCCGATTTTAATAAGGTCTGTGTGCTTATCTCGGTATTATATTGACCAAATAATTTGGCAGAAGAGAATAACAATAAAAAAAATAAATATTTCATGACGGTTATTTAATGATGGCGTTATGCTTTTCTAAAGCAAAGAAAATAATGGGTTTCATCTTTTGTATGTATGGCAGTGTTCTCTAAACCCGATGATCTTGCCTGATCAAGGATGAATGCAACTGAAGAGGGAAAATCATAATCGGTAACGTGATCCCTGATGGATTTTTTTTCATCAAGAGTCAGCAATGGCCAATGCTGATCCATGTGATCACAATACCGATGTATATACTCAGCCCTCTCCATATCATGTTTTCTGAATACATCTACATAAATAAAAATCCCTCCAGGAGCAAGTCTTTCACTGATCATACTCATCATTGCTGCTTTCAGCTCATCATCCAAATGATGCAAAGCAAAAGAGGTATGAATCATATCATACATGTGATCATCTTCTGAAAGCAATTCCTCCATTCTACCTTCCACAAACCTTGCCTTCTCATCCAGAAAAGAGAGGTTTTCTTTTGCAATAGTCAGTGCCGTATCAGAGAGATCATAGCCCACATAAGTTTCTACATCAACTTCCTGCAAGAGATCAATCAACTGGGATGCATCTCCGCATCCAAGATCTAAGAAACGAATCGATCCCTTTTCACACATTGCACTTATCTCTTCTCCGATCAAATCGTGAAACAAGGCATGATGCATGTAATTCGCATCAATCACTTTTTTATATATCTGCCAGTTTTTGTTAAAGAGAATGACCGATTGATCTGTAGACATACAGTAAAATTAATGCATCCCGATGACGGAGAGCAGCGGCGTATCTTGAAATGAAAAAACAAGATGCCCTTCTTCTCTTTGTTCGGTCTGAATATGAGCAATTGGGAATTCTGCTGCATACCGATGCAGACTCAGCGCTTTCAATCCGCCCTTTGCTGCATGATCCATCCATTGTGAAGCCATTTGCAACCGCTCAAACCGAAATGCATCAGGCAAAACAACAGGATCAAAAAAATCATTGGCAAAAAATGTTTTTAAACTTCTCTCCTCTTCCTGTGTGAATGACAGACTGTTCACATATTCATAGAGCGCAGAAAAATGTTCAGCCGCATTGATCAGTCTTTCTGCATAGTTTTCTGATGCCGTATCTGCATGAGGCTCAATCAAGACCATAAGTTCTGGCTGAACCTGACGGATGATGTCAAACAGCGCTATTCTTTTCTCATTCTTTTGAATATGATGCAGGGTGAGGGATGCATTGACCAAAGTGCAATCTCTTTTTTCAGGCAAGAGCGAAACCAGTTGCGATATGCTGAGGTTCTCAACCTCCATGTTCAGCAAATGATATTCCAATGCAAATGGATAGGCTGGCTGTTTATCCTGAAGCTGTTGCCTTGTGAAATCCAATGCAGGGGCGGAAATTTCTATCCCGATCAGCGTGATTTTTTTGATCGAAGCAGTAAGACTCAGTTTTTCCAACAGCCTGAATACCTGAAAACCTCTTCCTATACCAATATCAATGATAGCAACATGCTCTGCAGATGCTGCAGCATCACAATAGGCTTTCTCAGCGATCCATTGCGCCTTTTGCAATAGTGGAAATCTATTGGTAAGGATATCAAACAGAACAATCTGTGGAACTTCAAAATCCTTCAAATAAGTATTCTGAATTGAATCCGGAACCCAGCCTTTTGATTTCAAAGACAAGTTATTTTCAAGATGCTGCACAAACAGGGGATCCAGTTCCCGTCCCTCCTGCAGTTGATCCTGTCTCCATTTTTCAATTTCCGTAAAAGCGGTGGCTGTATTTTCAGTCATAATTCCTATGTTTCTGCCAAAAAATGGTAGTAATGGATTTGTGCAACTACAAGAGTGAAAGTAATTGTTAAAAGTACAAAAAATGGTACACGATTCCTTAATTTCAAGCAAAACAGCAGGCTGGGTTTGCCTGGCAAAACCAAAGTAAATATTCACTCCCCAAATAGGTTACGGAGACCCTCCTTAATTTTACATTTCAATTGAACATTCATGCTGACCACACTTGTCATTATTATCAGCCTCGTAGCCGGACTCCTTATCGGAATCGGGATAGGACAATTCACCAAAAAGAAAGAAATCGATTATAGCCGGGAAAAACTGGATGCCAAAATCCAAGAAGCAGATCAACTGAAAGCAGAAAAAGAGAGCCTGAGACAAGAATTGAATACACAAACCGCAAAAGCCCTCAAGGCAGAATCAGGAATTGAGATACTGCGCGATACTGAAAAGCGTTTCATTGAACTCCAGCAGCAATACCTCACCGGCGAAAAAGCCCTCTCCACGCTGGAATCCAAGCTGCGCCAGGCGGAAACTGCACTTGCCCAGCAAAAGGAAGAACTGCAGAAAATGCACGACCAAAACCGAAGTGAATTCCGTAACCTGGCACAGGAGATCCTTGATCAGAAAGAAAAAGCTTTCACAGAGTCCAATGACAAACACTTGCAGAACATTCTCAACCCATTCAAAACACAGCTGGAAGATTTCCGAAAGCGGGTGGATGAGGTCTATGACAATGAAGGCAAGGAAAGACATACCCTCAAGGCAGAGATCCAACGTCTTGTTGAAACCAGCACCAAAGTAGGCATTGAAGCCAACAACCTCACCAACGCCCTGAAGACAGACGTGAAAAAACAAGGCAACTGGGGCGAATGGATCCTGGAAACGATTTTGTCGAATAGCGGACTCGTAAAAGACCGTGAATTTTTCATGCAACTTTTCATCCGCGATAAAGCAGGCAATGTCATCAGGGATGCAGAAGGCAAGGGATTACAGCCAGATGCAACGATCATGTATCCTGACGAAAGAAAAGTGCTGGCCGACTCCAAAGTATCTCTGGTGGCATGGGAAAAATATGTCAATGCTGAATCTGCAGATGAACAGAAAACCTACCTCGAACAACATATTTCATCAATCTATGATCATATCAATGGCCTCAGCGCGAAGAACTACCCCAAATATGCTGAGGCACTGGACTATGTACTGATGTTTGTTCCTATTGAACCCGCCTTTCTTGAAGCCCTCAAAACCGATCGCGATCTCTGGAAATACGCCTACGACAAAGGAATCGTTATGGTGAGTCCCACCAACCTCCTCGCTGTTCTCAAGATCATTGCCGACCTCTGGAAAGTGGAAAGGCAAAGCAAACATGCGATCGAGATCGCAGAAAAAGCAGGTGGGCTGTATGACAAATTCCATGGATTTGTAGCGAATATGGAACTGATCGGGAAAAAAATCGGAGAAAGTCAGGATACCTACGACAAAGCCTTCAAACAACTCAGTACCGGAACAGGAAATATCATCCGCAGAATTGAAGAACTCAAAAAAATGGGTGCCAAAGCATCCAAGCAACTGGGTGATCAGTTGCTGCGTGCTGCTGAAGATACAGAGGATGAAACTGAGGAAACAGATGAGCAGCAGGATCCGGAGCAACCTGACACCGATAGTCCTGAGCAACAACAATAGAATGATACAAACCGACCCGGATGATAACCTACAATGATGTTCACCAACAGTTCTCTTCCTTCTTCAAGGATGATCAGCTCAGGCCCTTTGCATGGCTGCTTTCCAAGAGAATGGAAGAAGGACATATCTGCATACCGATAGCAGATCTTTGGAAGGAAGCCGGAGCAAACCCATGGCCGCTTCCTACCAACAGCACTGGTCTTTACAAATGCCATGAGCATGTCAGCACAGATCCCGAAAGGATCAAGCCATTCATGTTGCATCAGAACAAACTTTATCTGCATCGCTATTTCAATTATGAATCAGAGATCATTGATTCCATCCATCGACTGCTTGCAGAAGAAAATGATCTGAAGGACCAACGGCTGCAACACTTGATGGATCAGCAGTCTTTCGTCAGCACACTCGCCGCAACCGGTTCACTGGAAGGAATTGAAGAAAATGAGCGGATCGACTGGCAGCTGGTTGCTGCTGTACAGGCTTTTTTAAATAGTTTTTCCATCATCACCGGAGGTCCCGGAACGGGCAAGACCACTACCGTTGCCAAAGTGCTTTCGATTTTATTCACCCATGATCCATCAACCCGCGTAGCACTGGCGGCTCCTACGGGAAAAGCTGCCGTTCGTATGGCAGAATCCCTAAAGCAAACAACCCTTCCACTGAAACCTGCTATCAAAGCGATATTCGAAAGCCTGCAACCCAGCACCTTGCATCGGCTGCTGAAATACATCCCCGATTCAGTCTACTTCAAACACAATGCTGCCAATCCACTGCCTTACGATGTGGTCATTGTGGATGAAGCCTCCATGATTGATGTGCCGCTGTTTGCCAAACTGCTCAATGCTGTCCAATCAGGTGCACGTATCATTTTGCTGGGCGACCGCAATCAGCTGGCATCCGTAGAAGCAGGAAGTTTATTGAGTGATCTATGCAAATGCATCAATTCGGTAAACGGACTTCATGCAGATCCCCTCCAGCTCATCAATCAATTCATCACAGAGGAGCAGCGCAAAGTAACAGATACCTATTTGACAACTTCGGCTCATCCGCTCACCGGACATATTATTGAATTACAGAGAAGTCATCGTTTTAACAGCAAAAGCGGAATTGGAAAACTCAGCAAAGCCATCATCACGAATGAAGAAACGACGCTGAAAGAAATCATCCACAACAATACTGATCCCAGCATCAGGATTGATCAGGAATACAAGCAGGATGTATTCCATGATTTCGTGAAAGGATATGAAGATTACATTCTTGAAAAAGATGTTGCAGCAGCCTTGCGCAAACTGGCATCACTTCGTGTGCTGGTTGCTGTCAAAGAAGGAGAACAGGGCTTGTACAGAACCAACGCAAAGATCGAAGAGTTTCTCAGAAGCAAGGGACTGATCAGAAAGGATCATGTGTTCTATGAACATCGCCCCATCATCGTAACACGCAACAACCGCGACCTCAATCTATACAACGGTGACATTGGAATTATTAGGAAAGATGATAACGGAAACCTAAAAGCATGGTTTGAGGACAGTGATGGCACCATCCGCAGTGTTATTCCTGCTTACCTGACCGAAGCAGAAACAGTATTTGCGATGACCATACACAAGAGTCAGGGCTCTGAATACAATGATGTGCTTGTGATATTGCCTGATAATGCTGATAATCCTCTCCTCACCCGTGAACTGCTGTATACAGCGGTGACAAGGGCTAAAAATAATGTGACGATTCAATCGCGAGAGTCTATGATCCTTTCAACAGCATCCGCTGAAGTACAGCGAGGATCAGGAATTGAAGAAAGATTACAACCCTAGTTATAAAACGAATAGCGTAAACCAAAAGATCCATGCCGATCCAATTATACTCTTCCAATAATTTACATCAACTCTCTGTTCAGCTTTCTGCAGATTTGAAACAGCAGTTGAACGGAGTTTTTGGACGGCAATATATCATTACACAAACCGAGGGTGTCAACAATTGGCTGAAACTCAGAATAGCAGAAGAACAAGGCATTGCTGCAAACATCCAATTCAACAAACCCAATGACCTCGTACAGCAGATCTATTTCTGGCTGAACGGTCAAACCAGAAGTTCGCTCAGCTTTGATTTTGTACAATGGAATCTGTTTTATCTGCTCGATGATACTGCATTCAAAGTAGCCTACCCGGAAATAGCCGGCTATTATGAGAACAATCCATTGAACAGAATTGCGCTGGCCGGAAAATTATCAGACCTTTTTGATCAGTATCAGGTTTACCGACCTGAAGAAATACACAATTGGAACAAGATTGCACCGGGCGCTGAAGAAGCTGGCAATTGGCAACAGTGGCTATGGATCAGGATAAGAGAAATCATGCAACAACGCATGCAGGACAAGACCGAACAGGTCAATGAAATTCTTGAAGCCCTCAATCAACCTGAGAAACAGGAAGTTCTTAAGAAGAAACTTCCACTTGTATGCTTTTTTGGGATAGCGGTGATCACCCCATTTTACATGCATCTGTTCAACCGACTGGCACAATACATTGATGTACATTTTTACTTGATCAATCCCTCACCTGATCAATATTGGCTGGAAGACAGTTCCGAAGAGCAGATCGCCAGGCTAACCCGAAACGCAAGTAGAAAAAAAATCCCAGGGAATATCGGAAACAGCCTCTTGCTGAATTGGGGCAAGATCATCAAAGACAGTTTCTTCCTGCTGTTCCAGGATGAAGAAGTTATCAATGGGATGGAGATCTTTTCTGTTGAACCTGGCGCTGAAAAACCACGGCTGCTCCAAAAAATTCAGACTGATATTTTCAGGAATGCAGAACCTGCAAACCGTCTGCCTATTCTGACTGAAGATCTCAAAGATGGAAGCATTACGGTTAATAGTTGCTATACGCCGGTGCGTGAAACAGAAGTCTTGTACAATTATCTGGTTTCCCTGATTGATAAGAGAAAAGAAGATCTTTCTCCGCGCGATATTGTGGTGATGGTAAGCGATATTGATCGATATGCACCGTACATCAGGGCGGTATTCGATAATGCACCTTATAGATTTCCTTACACCATTGCAGATGAAACCTTATCGTCTGGTAACAATCTTTTTTCCGTCTTGCTCCAAATACTCTCCTTTGATCAGGAAGGGTTCAAGGCTGAGGCGGTTCTTGAACTGCTGGAGTCTCCCTACATCAGAAATAGATTCGGCATCACACAGATCGATACCATCAGAAATATTTTACAACTGAGTGGTATTCGCTTCGGATGGGAAGGATCGAGGCTGGATGATACAAGATATTTCAGTTGGACCTACGGACTTGATAAAATATTGCTTGGGCTGTGCATCGGGGGAGGTGAGCCTTTTGATACAGGAAATGATATCATTGAACCACTGGATGCAGTGGAAGGACAAGCAGGTTGGCAACTGATTCGTTTCCGTCACTTTGTAGAAGTATTGCAGCATTTTTTAACTGAACGCGACAAAGTTCGAAATCTCAAAGAATGGGTAGCATTCATACAGGAACTTGTTGAAGAGCTGATTTTTGAAGCCGGAGAAGACGACGATGAGGATTTTAACCGATTGATCCGATACCTTGAAAAAATTGTATTGCTGGAATTGGAAACCGGTGCTCCGATTTCTTTTGACATATTCCTCCATAGTTTTTCAGATGCCGTGGCACAGGAAAAGCGAAGCCAAAACTTCACCACTGGTGGCATTACATTCTGTTCATTGATTCCCATGCGAAGTATTCCGTTTAAAGTAATTGCTTTGATGGGTATGGACTTTGATAAGTTCCCTAGGAAAGAATCCAGACTCAGTTTCAGTTTGCTGGAAAAAGAACAAAAAAGAGGAGACCGGAATGTCAGGGAAAATGACAAGCATCTGTTTCTGGAGAGCCTGATTGCAGCCCAACAATATTTATACATCAGTTATCTTGGTAACAGCACGCGCGACAATACCGTTAAGCCTCCATCCTCACTGGTGGATGAATTGCTGGATTATATTGTTGCCGGAGTGGAAAATGCCGATTCCCTGAAAAGAGAATCTCTTATCACCCGACATCCATTGCATGGTTTCAGCCAGCGTTATTTCAATGGCAGCGGACTGATCTCTTATTTGAGTGATGATAAATACAAGAGTGAACTGCCGCCTACAGAGCCTGTAGTTCGCGAGTTGACAGGGTTTGAAGGTGATACGATCGGTGTTCATGATCTTTCCCAATTCTTCAAAGACCCATTCAAATGGTATTTGAACAAAGCACTCAATATTTATTACAGAGACGAACAAACACTTTTACCGGATACTGAACTCTTTGAACTCAACAAACTCGAAAAATGGTCGATAAGAGATTCACTGATCTCAATACCCGAAGCATCCTACGAGCAGTGGCGTGATCAAAGAATGAAAGCAGGGTTATTGCCATTGGGTAATATCGGAAGGATTGAAATTGGTCAGCAAGTCATCCAGATCGCGAATCTTAAATCAAAAATCAATGAGGTAATCGGAGATCAGGAACGCACTCCATTGAATATTTATACAGAAGCTGGTAAGTATAAAATAGAAGGCAGGCTGGAAAATATCTACCTGGATAAATTTGTGGAGATCATCAACACCTCGAGGATCAGCAAATCTGTTGCTGCGTCATTTGTTCAATACGTTGCAGCTGTTGCAGCCGGGAACGCCCTGGAATACTGGCTGATCACAGATCAAAAATGTTTTCACATTCCCAAGGATCTGCTGACAACCCATAAAGCTGAAAGATTATTGATCACTTATGCATCGTATTTGATGCAGGGCTATACCGAATGTTTCCCATTCTATCCTGACTTAATATCGCTGCCGACTATTTTTGAGGTGTTAAATCTGACATATCAGGATTTTATAGCGGAAATAGAAAACAGAATGGGCAAAACAGGAGAGTATGCTGATCATACTGTCAATGATGCATACTTCATCAGAATATATGAGAGCGGGCAGATGAATGAAAGCTGGTACAGACACTATCAGACTGTGATGAAAGGATTTTATGAAACAATCAATGAATTCCTACCGGATCTATTTAAGAAATAACATACATGAGTTTTACCCCATTCCAAGTTGAAACCGTACCGTTGTCAGGCTCAAACCTGATCGAAGCCAGTGCAGGAACAGGCAAAACCTATTCCATTGCGGTGCTGGCGTTGAGACTCATCCTTTCCGGAACAACAGTGAAAGAGATTCTCATGGTAACCTTTACCAACAAAGCGGTTGAGGAACTGGAAACGCGCATTCGCCATTTCGTTCATGAAGCCAAAAATTATGTAAACGGTGAAGACATTGATGATGCTATGATCAAAAAGATCGTAGACATGGCATCTCAGGAATATGGTTTAGAAAATATCCAAACGCGGCTGAAGAATGCCGTGCTGCTGCTCGACGAAACTTCAATCCAGACCATCCATAGTTTTTGTCAGCGTACCCTAACAGAATATGCTTTTGAAACCGGACAAATATTCGGATCAGATATCATAACGACACAAGATGCCGCCGATATGATGCAAGATGCACTCAATAGATTCTGGCGCAGGCACATCACAACGATGAATATCGAATTGCTGAGAAGGGTACTCGGTGCTGAATTTGGGAGAGCCCAAATCCTGGAAGCAGTTAAACTTGCCATGCAGGGGAAGAAAATATTTCGCCTGGTGCCATATATCGTTGGATTTTTGGATGCAGACAAACAGGAGAGAACACTTGAAGGTCTTGATAATCTGCAGGCTGCAGTTCAGAAAAAAGAAGAAGAGAATATTGCAGATATCGAAGCGCGAAAAGAAACAATCATTGCAGCCATGCTGGGCAATAAAACAGCAGCAAAAAATCTGAAAGCATTGATAGACGATTTTACTGCTGAAAAATTATACGAATATCTCTGTCAACATGTAAAAAAACCATCTCAATATATTCAGGCACTGTTCTCGAATGAATTGCGATCGATTGAAGCTGTACATGAACTGGAATTGATCGCGGAAAAGGGAGTTCACGGATTTGTAAATCAACTCTATCAGTTTGCAGTGGATGAGATTAGTGGGGAGATTGAACTTGCCAAGCGTGAAAAAGGGGTAATGAGTTTTGATGATATGATAACCCGACTGCATGATGCCATTGTGATCAAACAACACAAAGGTCTCCGGGAGTCGTTGCAGCATAACTACAAAGCAGCCTTCATTGATGAGTTTCAGGATACAGACAAATTACAGTATGAGATCTTCCAGACATTGTTCGGAGAAAAAAACATACTCTTCTATATTGGAGACCCGAAGCAATCCATTTATTCCTTCAGGAAAGCTGATATCCATACCTATTTCAAAGCAGCTGCTGCCGTGAACAACCGCTATAGCATGAACACCAATTTCCGTTCATCCAATCAGGTCATCAAGGCGCTGAATCATTTTTTTGTACCCGAGGAGGGTTTTGATACATTTTACTTCAAAGATGCTCCCGGAAATATTGAATATATCAGTGTTGATGCCCCGGAAGACAGTAAAAAGGGAGAGTTGTTATACAATGATGAACCCATCACTCCCGTGATCATTCATTCAGGGAACAGTCAGAGAAATATTACGTTCAATACTGTATCAACTGTGATTGAATTACTTCAGGATACAGGTTACACCCTTCCGGATGGAGAAACCAGGAGGAATATTCGTCCTTCGGATTTTGGCATCCTTGTCAGAAATAAATTTCAGGCACAGGATGTGAAACAAACGCTTGCTTATTTCAATGTACCTGCAGTTACCATAGATGACACAAAGGTTTTGGGATCTGAAGAAGCAAAAATGCTTTTATATGTAATGGAAGCCGTCTATGCCATCAGTGCTGCATCTGTGAACAAAGCTTTGGTAAACCCGCTGACCGGTATCACGATCAATGATTTGTTGCAAATGGACGAAGCTGTTTTGCTTGAGCGTTTCAGGCTATACCAACAATCGTGGCAACATTCTGGCATTTACGTCATGTTAAATCATTTTATCACCGACTATAAGATCCGGAGCCAGATGCTCGCTGCAGAGATGGTCCAGGGAGAAAGAAAACTTTCCAATATCATTCAGCTCGTTGAATTGTTCCATAAGATGGAAAAGCGACAGCAATATGCTCCCGCCGAATTGCTCAATTGGCTGAAAAGATCCATTGAGAATGAGGAAAATTTAGGAGATGAATTTGAACAACGGATTGAAAGTGATGGAGATGCGGTTCAGATCATCACGATACACAAATGCAAGGGACTGGAATATAACATTGTCATTGCTCCTTTTCTGGATTTGAATGTAAAAATGGATGTTGATTTTTTCAGTTTCAGGGAACCGGATGAAGAGGAATATTATTTTACCAATAGCGGGTTGCTGACAGATCAGCAGAAGAAATGGTACAAAACAGAGACAGAACAGGAAAACAGACGCTTGTTTTATGTGGCAATGACACGCGCAAAATATATCTGCTATGTAAACAACAATACTTTTCATCTGAACAACAATTCAACGCTGAGAACTTTTTTGAATGCCCTCGACAAGGATGCTGCAGCAGCAGCGTCGTTTGGTATCGTAAGGCAAACAGCATCATCTATTCCCCCCGACTATCGCTATACATCTGAAACACAACAATACCCTGTTGAGTTTGCCAAAGCTGAAAACTTTGCTCTCCTGCAACCAAACTGGAAAAAAATGAGTTACTCATTTCTTAATCCAGAACATACTATTCAGCGAAACCCTCGTCAGGAACCGTCGGCTGACCCATATGATCGGTTTGCATTTCATGAATTAAAAAAAGGTGCCCATACCGGTAATCTTTTGCACTATATTTTTGAAAGGATCGATTTCACTGATCCAACAGGATGGAGAAACATTGTAGAACAGGCAGCGAAAAGGCTTTCGGTAAATGTGGAACAGGAAAAGATCGACAATATACTGATCATGCTCGATGAGGTAATCCACCTTCCCTTACGCATATCGGAAAAACACATCTTTACTTTATCAGAAGTAAAAAGAGAGGAGCGAATCAATGAGCTTGAATTTGATTTCGGCGTAGCACCATTTTCGACAGCCGACATTGAAGCCCTTGGTCATGTTGGGCATCCACTTTCCACAAGATCCTACGCTGAACTGGAAGGAATCATGAACGGAAAGATTGATCTTTTCTTTGAACGCAATGGACGTTACTATATCCTTGACTGGAAATCAAACCACCTGGGAAATCAACTTTCGGATTATGATGATGATGGAGTGTTGCAGGCGATGACAGACAACAACTATCATTTGCAATATACCATCTATACCCTCGCCTTAAAGAAATTCCTGGAATCGCGTTTGCCGAAATTTGATTATGATCAACATTTCGGAGGAGTGATCTACCTGTTTCTAAGGGGAGTGAGAAAAAATGCGGATACCGGTATTTTTTATCATAAACCCGACATACAACTGATACAAAAGATGGAAAAACTATTCAGAAAATAAGGTCATACTTTTTTTGCCCTGCATCGGTCGCTGCAGTAAAGAACCTCATCCCAGTTCTTTTCCCATTTTTTTCGCCATGAAAATGGGCGTTGACAAACAATACAGATCTTCTCTGGAAGATTATTTTTTGATATGGCTTTGCCCTTGCTGTTTTTCATTTTACATCTAATGATTGAAGATACTGCTCTGCAATTACAAGATGCTGTTGCTTTTTTTCTTCAGGCATCTTGTCAAATGTTCTGACCAGCATGCCAATCCTGGGATTGCTGAGAAAAAAATCACGGTGCACATGCATGAAGCGCCAGAACAAACCATCCCAGATTTCCGTCCAGTTGCCGTCTTTTTTATAATCACTCATCTTCAGTACATAATTACTCCCACTGATGTATGGCTTGGTACACATCAGTCCACCATCTGCAAATTGACCCATGCCATATACATTGGGCACCATCACCCAATCGTAGGCATCAATATACATTTCCATGAACCAGCGATATACTTCATCCGGATCAAACTCACAGAGCAGCATGAAATTGCTGAGCACCATCAACCGCTCAATATGGTGACTGTATCCGGTATTGACTAATTTTTGAATGACATTATCAACTGGAACAATACCTGTGGTTCCATCATAAAATGATTTCGGAATCTTTCTGGTGAATCTCCAATAGTTGGTGGTTCTCTGTTTACTGCCTACCACATGATAAATACCACGGATGAATTCACGCCAGCCCAACACTTGTCGCACAAAGCCTTCCAGGCTGTTCATCGGAATCTCCTGTTCCTGCGAAAAAGAAATCACCCGATCCAATACCTGCTTGGGTGTAAGCAAGCCAATGTTCAGCATAGGTGTCAGCACACTGTGATGCAAAACATGTTCCTGTGCCACCATTGCATCCTCATACAATCCGAATTCCTCAAACCGCGTCTCGAGGAAATCTTTCAACCACGCTTCCGCTTCATCATGTGTGATCGGATACAAGGGCTTATGCAAAGCAGGTGGAATTTTATTTTTGGGATAGGGCTTTCGGTTATCAGCATCAAAGCTCCACTTACCTCCCACAGGATTCATCTTTTCATCCACGAGGATGGAAAATCTTTTTCGCTGTTGTATGTAAAAGGAGGTTTGAAAAAATGTTTTCTTGCCAGAAAATTCTTTTTTCATTTCCTCCTCACCCAACATGAACATTGGCGACTCGTGCCATATAAGATCAATCTTATGTATTGATGATGATTGGATCAATCTCTTCTCCAGCCAGTTGTCGTGCACATGATAGACATGTATTTTCTGTACACCCTCTTTTTTCAGTGAAGCGATGGTTTGTTTTACTGGAGATCTTTTATCGTGGGCTTCAATGTATGCAACATCAAAACCATTTTTAACCAGCAGCTGAAAATAAGCCTGCATGGTATCCTTGTGATAAGCAATTTTTTTGGGATGAAAAGCATACTGATTGAAGAACAGCTCTTCTTCAACCATCACAATCCTCTCCGCTTTCTTCAGTGGGGAAAGATCCTTGAATAATTGGTGGGGGAATATTATAAATACAGACGACAATTCGATTTATAGGATGACACCTGATGAGTATGAATTGTTCATATGAATGTTGAAGGGGTTGAAGTAGTTGAGGAGGTTGAAGTAAATTCTTCAACCGCTTCAACCTCCTCAACCCCTTCAACTTCTCTCAACTTCCCTCAACCTCCCTCAACCTCCCTCAACCTTGTATTAAATCAAACCTATCCAGGTTCATCACCTTCACCCATGCTGCTACAAAATCATGCACAAATTTCACTGCACCATCCTCACAGGCATAAACCTCAGCCACAGCACGGAGTTCACTGTTGGAACCAAGAATCAGATCAGTGCGGGTGGCCGTCCACTTCACCTCACCGGTTTTGCGATCGGTTCCTTCAAATAGATCCTGCTTGGCACTAACCGCTTTCCAACTGGTGCTGAAATCAATAAGGTTGGTAAAGAAATCATTCGTCAATACACCGGGACGCTGGGTGAATACACCATGCGCTGATCCGTCATAATTCGCATTCAATACCCTCATCCCACCTACCAGGGCTGTCATCTCAGGTGTGGTAAGGTTGAGCAATTGCGCCTTATCAATCAACATATCCTCTGCTACAGAAGCATAATGACCCTTCACATAGTTGCGGAATCCATCAGCAGTAGGCTCCAACCAACCGAAGGAGTCCACTTCTGTTTCTTCCTGTGAAGCATCAGCACGTCCGGCAGTGAAGGGAACAGTAATGTCATGGCCTGCAAGCTTAGCTGCCTGCTCAATACCCACAGAACCTCCCAACACAATCAGGTCTGCAATGGATACTTGCTTACCACTTGTCTGTGCTGCATTGAATTCTTTTTGAATGTTTTCATATACATCCAACACGGCCGACAACTGCGAAGGGTTGTTCACCGCCCAGTATTTCTGGGGAGCGAGACGAATGCGGCCACCATTGGCACCACCACGCTTGTCTGATCCACGGAAAGTGGAAGCAGAAGCCCAGGCAGTGCTGACCAGTTGTGAAACGGTGAGTCCGCTTGCCGCGATCTTTGCTTTCAGATCAGTCACATCTTTATCATCAATCGTTTTATACGCAACAGCAGGAATAGGATCCTGCCAGATCAATACTTCAGCAGGCACTTCTGCACCGAGGTAACGGTTGCGTGGACCCATATCACGATGGGTCAGTTTGAACCAGGCACGGGCAAAAGCATCAGCAAAAAGATCAGGGTTCTCATAGAACTTTCTGGATACTTTTTCATACGCCGGATCTGCCTTCAATGCGATATCGGAAGTGAGCATGGTTGGCGCATGACGCTTGGAAGCATCATGGGCATCCGGAACGGTTCCGGCACCGCCGCCATTCTTGGGTTTCCACTGATGTGCACCAGCGGGACTCTTGCTCAGTTCCCACTCGTATCCGAAAAGATTCTCAAAATAATTGTTGCTCCACTGTGTTGGCGTGGTGGTCCAGGCACCTTCCAGTCCACTCGTGATGGTATCACCGGCATTACCGGTACCATAGGTATTCTTCCAACCGAGTCCCTGCTCCTCAATGCTGGCTCCTGCTGGCTCCTTGCCTACATACTTGCTGGGATCAGCAGCACCATGGGTCTTACCGAAAGTGTGACCACCGGCAATCAACGCAACAGTTTCTTCGTCATTCATCGCCATGCGACCGAAAGTCTCACGGATATCCCTGGCCGAAGCGATTGGATCAGGATTGCCGTTGGGTCCTTCCGGATTCACATAGATCAATCCCATCTGCACAGCTGCCAATGGATTTTCCAGGTCGCGGTCGCCGCTGTAACGCTTGTCGCCCAGCCACTCGCGCTCATTTCCCCAGTATACATCCTCCTGTGGTTCCCAAATATCTTCGCGACCACCGGCAAAACCGAAGGTCTTGAAGCCCATGGATTCGAGGGCGCAGTTACCTGCCAATACCATGAGATCAGCCCAGGAAAGTTTCTTACCGTATTTCTTTTTCACAGGCCATAACAACAAACGGGCCTTGTCGAGGTTGGTATTGTCGGGCCAGCTGTTCAGTGGCGCGAAGCGGAGGGTTCCGGTTCCGGCGCCACCGCGACCATCAGTGGTGCGGTAAGTACCGGCACTATGCCAGGCCATGCGGATGATAAAGGGACCATAATGTCCGTAGTCGGCCGGCCACCAATCCTGTGAAGTGGTCAAAACATCAATGATGTCTTTCTTCACA
>JBKCOY010000110.1:0-9233 GCA_046309555.1 Chitinophagia bacterium | reverse complement strand
CCAAACATGGTATCGAATTCTGTTCTGAATGAAATATTTCCTCCTGTTCTGTCCCGTTTGCCGGAGGCGGACAGAAGATCGAAACTGCTTCTGTAAAAGAACGATGTCCGGAATTTACCATCAGGTGTGATCTTGTATTCTACATTCACATCCGGAAGGAAAAGGAAAGATTGTGTTGTGGCAAGTGCATTGCCACCAGCTGCTGCAAAGTTAAAATCACTTCCGAATGTTATGATCAGTTTATCATCGAGCAGGGTTTTGATGAATTGCAGACTCACATTTTCTCTGAAATTATTCTGAGAGGTATTGCCTGTACCTTGTGCACCCATTGAAGTCATTGTTCTTGAATAATTGAAATTGACGTCAACAGATGATCCGAGCATTTTTGAAAATAAATTTTGAATGCTGTTAGACAGAATACCATTGATCACCCCGGAAATAGTGGTATTGATGAGCTCACTGTTCAGGTCACTGGCTACTACAGCAGCTTGCGGCGCAAAACTTTTGAATACGATGAGATAGGTGGATTGTTTACTCACTTCAAGTGGGTCTCTGTTGATGGTCTTGAGTTTGCTGTCAATCGTCGAATTATTTCTTACTGTACTGTTCTGCGGAATCACGATCTGGAAAGCAGGGTTTGGCTTACTCAGGGTTCCTGTAAGGTTACAGCGTACCTCTACGTCACTGATCTCTCTCAATAAATCTGAGCTTATGCCTGATACAGCGCCATTGCCGGGATCTGTGAACAAAGTACTCATCCTTACTTTTTCAGCAAGATAGAGTGCTTGAATATTGATCTCTGCATCAAAGGGGTCTCCATTCCAGCTGATGTAACTGCTCCCGCCTCCTAATAATTTGAATGGCTTTTTGAATATATCCTGAAAATTAAAATTATAGCTGCCGCTTTCAATGTTGTAACGGCCATTCATACTCAATGTCTCTTTGGTGCCTGTATGTATCTTCAAATTCCCGTTTCCTTGTCCTGAAATCACATCCCCAGTCAGCTCATCCAGGATAACATTCATTCTCAGCAGGGGAGTGGCACTCAGGTCAAGGTCTATGATGAGATTTTCACTTGATTCAGCTTTCTTTTTTCTTACTTCAGTACCATAATTCTTCCATACAATGTAATCCACATCTGCTTTCTGTTTGCTGGAAGTTGTAGTAAGAATGTTGATCACAGAACTATCCACCGGTGCCCCCACGATTTTCATTCTCATTTCTTCTTCGGGCCCGGTCATACTGAAGTTAAATCTGCCTATCGTCTTTCCGTAAAAGAGATCGTTATCGCTTCGTTGAGTATTGAGTACCTGAAGCTTTCTAGCACTGGCAGAAATATTATACCGGAAATCCCTGAAAAACCTATGTTCAAGATCTCCTTTTAATGTTGCAGTATTCCCAAAAATATCCTTTAACCTGATTTCACCAAAATTGATACGACCAGGATTAAATTCAATTGTTGGGTCTGCAAGGATATAGGTGCACTGTGTATAGCCAATGGTTACTTTGGCATCTGAGATATTGACTTTACCAATCACATCCGGACTATTCAGGTTACCGGTTAACTGCAATACGCCATTGCCATATCCATTGATATCACTGAAAACAATTCCGAGATAGGGTTTCAGAATGGAAAGGCTAACGTTTTTCAGATTGATATTGGTTTCAATATTCCTTTCGATACTGTCTTTCAGATTCAGCTTTCCATTTATATCCAGTTGATAATTTGGATTTTCGGAATCAAAATTAAAACTGGCTCTTTTTTGTTCATTGTCCCAGAAAGCATTGATAGAGGTTAGGCCTATGGAATCATCTTCGAATCGTGTTTTTTCAGTTTGGGCATTCAAATAGAGCTTGGCTTTGTTAAAGGGATCTTCAATGGTCAGGTCTCCCGATGTGATACCTTGTATTGATGGCTCTTTCAATACAAATGGCAGGATCTCTCCAAGGTTAACTTTAGTGAGGCTCATGATGATCGTTTGCGGCCGCATTGCCTCAGCCGGCAGTGTGATCAGTCCAATCGATTGTTCACCATTGGCTATCCTGAAATTTTTGGCATCAAAAAATGATTTACTGATAACCACTTCTCCATCCTGGTCGATCATCCATGTTTTTTCATTGAAGACAAGCGAAGAAGGGTTAAAATGTATTTTGATGCCATCCTTTAGGTTCAAGACGGTACCGGATAATTTAGCGCCATACTGCGATTGTTCAGAAAATGTATTGATATCAACAGACGATACATCTTTGGATGAATATATGCTGATTTCATTGTTGGGGAAAAACAGACTATCATTGAAAACAATGGAACTTGTTTTTGAAGTTATCCGCAAACTATCGCCGCTTCCCCGAGCACGAATGGCAAAGTCATACGCCGAAAGCTTGTTGTAGGATAATTTAGGAATATCAGCGTCCAGTATGAAAGATTTGCTTTTGGTATCAATTTTGCCATCAATTCTGCTATAACTAAATCCACTTAGCTCATCATTGAAGATCCTGAATAAACCAGCTGTATTTTTAAGATCAAGGTGGAATTCAATTTCCTGATCACTTTTGGGTGGAGGAATCTTTTTGAAATACATAGGGTAGTAACTACTGAAATACTGGTTGAAGGTAGCAGCCATTTCAGCAAATTCAAACTTGCCGCTGAGTTGCGCATTGATCTCTTTACCTGTCAGGCTAATCTTTCTTGTATCGTCCGACTGAAAAGAACTGAAATATAGGCTATCAAAAACATAGGGCTGTCCCTCTTTGAAAATTGTGATATCGTCAAATCTGACAGATCCATTGATGTTGTCGGGATTATCTCCTGTAATATCGATCAGTGCTTTACCAGTAAATTCAAGGGGTAATGCAGTGAATTTTATTGAACGAAGATCTGAGGCATAAACCTCTGCTTTTGCAAGGCTTTTGGGTTGTTTACCCCTGAGATCGATACTGGCAGATAGAGCTGCAATCAGATTTTCGTCATCTATGTCAACACTGGTCTCCAATAAACCGTTGTTCAATCTGCCTCGGGATAAGATGTTCTTGAAAATATAATCATTGAAGGTTAGGTCTTTAATTTGGGCACCAAAGCTCAGCAGTCCATCTGTATTACCCTTGATGTTAAACTCTCCATTTGTTTTTTCCAGCCCTTTTATGTCCAGTAATTTCCCTGCATTGAAATCCAGAAGTTTACCTTCTATGGAGAGCTTTATGTTCTTTTCATAAATATTATTTAGCTGAATATTACTGCTGATCTTTCCAATGGATGTGGAAAGAACACCTTGTGTAGAAAAAATATCATGGTCTGCATAAGCATTGCCAGAGAAGAAAATTGATCCGGCATTCTTAAGATTGATCTTTAGTTTTTCTTTTAGCACCGGAATAAGTGTATACAGATCTTCTGCATCTGTTTTGATCATGGCACGATCAAGCTGATAGTTTGTTTTTCGTGTGTCTGGAAGGCCGCTTATCATCAGGTTGCCCGTGAGATTTGTTTTGTTACCATACGCCAAGCTTATATTGTTGGCCTTTAATTGTTGTACAGTACCATTGACATTACCGCTAATGTTTATTTTCAGGTTTGAATTGTTCAGCGCAGGAGCGAAGTAGGCTATGTCTTTCAGATTTATTGTTGAGTTTTGAATATTGCCCTTCATGTTCACGTTGGAAATGAATGCCGCCATGTCATCTGTGAAATAGCGATACTCCATCGAAAACTGATTGCCCACACGACTGTGAGGTGTTAATATCATCAGATCCGAAAAAGACATCCTGTCCGGATCCATTTTCATCCTTGCTTTCAATGATGTTACTTCAAAACCACTTCTTTCTTTTGTGCTCAAGGCAATAACTCCCCTCAGGGTATCATCCATGAACTTCAATCCCTGTATGGTTCCATGGATATCGCTGAAAAGCATGTGCGCTCCGTCGAAATATGGAAATGGGTCTCTTCCATTGCTGAGATCACTGGCAAACAATCCATTTTTTAATACTATACTATTCGCTGCAATATTCCACTGCTCTGGATTCCAATATAGTTGTCCCTTTATTCTGGGCGGTGTCTTGGGCCGCAATGAGTCAGGTCTGAAGCCTTTGTATTGCCTGATCTGAAAATTTGGCTTCTCAACAATAGCCTTTTCAATGAGTATTTTCTTTTGATCAAGATCAATCTCTTTTGCGGTTAATGCCAAATGATCAATCCGCAATAACTGATCCTCACCACGCCACATATCCCTGGATATATACCGAATATCGTTTATTTCCAATTTGAGGAGTTCAAGTCTTGGTGATTTTGCAGCACCCCCTTTTGGGGCTTTGTTGCCCGACGAAAGGTTCTTGAGCAAAAACTGATAGTTCCAGATGCTATCCTTCCTGTTGGTTTGGATGAGCGCATTTTCTAAACCCAGGTATTGGATGGTTACATCATCCTTGAAAAAGAACCAGTCCGTTATTTTCAGTTTCAATGCACCGGCATACAAAAGCGTATCTTTTTGTTTATCCCTGATCAGGATCTCATTCAGATAAAACCTATTGAACAATGAAAAATCAACTGACCCAATTTTTATGGTAGTTCCGGTTATTGCGGATGCTTTGTCCGTGGCAATCCTGACAAGTCTATTTTGGATGGTTTTCGTTTGCACAAGCAGCCATAAGACAAGCATGACCAATACCAATCCTCCCAGAATGCCAACTGCTATTTTTGCGAATTTTCTCATGCTTTAATATGCAGCAGCATGATCGTCACCTCTCTTGTCTGCCACAGCTTCTATACTTTGGATTTTTTTCCCTTTCCATTCCAGCCTTATCACTTCTGTTCTTCCGATCTGTCCACGATTCATGATTTGATAGCCCATTCCTTCCAACCTGGATTGAACTGCCTTTGGGAAATCATTTTCCACCATCACCTGATCGGGCAGCCATTGATGATGAAATTTCGGATTGTTCACAGCTTCCAATGCGCTTTGGTTGAAATCGATCATGTTGACCAAGGTCTGAAATACAGATGTGGGAATGGTTGTTCCTCCAGGAGTGCCTACTACCAGCCAGGGTTTCTTATTTTTCAAAACCAGTGTTGGGGTCATGGAACTCAGCATTCGTTTTCCGGGGGCAATGGCATTGGCCTCTTTTCCGACTGCCCCATACATATTGGCTACCCCAGGTTTTACACTGAAATCATCCATCTCATTGTTGAGAAAAAAACCTGCGCCTCCCACTACCGTTTTCGATCCATACCCTCCATTCAGGGTGGTGGTCACACTCACCACGTTTCCTTCAGCATCCGCTACAGAAAGGTGAGTGGTCTCCTCGCTTTCCGGATTGATGCTTCCTGGCTTGATGGTTTCACTGGGAGTAGCTTTTCCTGGAATAAAGTCGTTCATTCTTGATTTGAGATAATCATCACTCGACAATCTTTTGACGGGTACTTTCACAAAATCCTGATCACCCATGAACTCTGCTCTGTCGGCATAAGCCCTTCTTTCTGCTTCCACCATCAACTGAACCGCTTCAGGTGAATGGAATCCCATTGCGCCTAAGTTGCGGTCCTCGATCATTTTCATCATCTGTTGCATCAGCAACCCACCACTGCTGGGCATGGGCATTCCGATCACTGTATGTCCTTTATAATCGAAAACGACAGGCTTTCTTACAGCCGCTTCATAGTTTTTCAGGTCGTCTAGTGTGATCATGCCTCCGCCTCTTTTCATTTCTGCAACAATTAGGGCTGCGGTCTCGCCCTCATAGAATCCTTTTTTACCATTGTCGCGAATCCTCATCAAGGTAGCAGCGAGTTGAGGCTGCATGAGTGTGTCTCCCTCTTTCCAGGGGGTATTCTTTACAAAAACCGGTGTTACGGAATTGTATTTAACGAAGGAAGCTTTGTTTGAATTGAGTGATCTTGCTTCAGATGCGGTGATCACAAATCCTTTTTCAGCCAACTGTATCGCTGGTGCTATCAGTTCATTGAAGTTGAGTTTGGCATTTGCATGTGAGGCAAATAAGCCTGCCACAGTTCCCGGAACCCCACTGGCAAGATGTCCGAACTGACTGAGGTTCAACAAAGGATTTCCCTGTGCATCCAGATACATATCCCTGCTGGCCGATCCCGGTGCTTTTTCCCGATAATCAATGGAAATGGATTTGCCCTGTTTGGTATGGCCGACCAAAAATCCGCCACCACCAAGGTTTCCTGCATTGGGATACACAACAGCCAAAGCCAGTTGGGTGGCGATGGCTGCGTCAAATGCATTTCCACCTTTCTTCATGATCTCAACGCCCACCTGGCTCGCCAGTGGGTGGGCTGATGATACAGCTCCGGTCTGACCAACAGCTCTTTTCGAGATCGAATAATGGTAAGGATCCAGCTGCGCCTGAGCATCATTTATATGAAAAATGGAAAGGAAAACAATGCAATGCGCAGTATAGCCCAAAAGACCCCCAAAGTGGAATGATTTCTTCATTTCATAAAGATAAACATGATTTCAAAAGAATGCAGTCACCAATGTCTTTCTTATTTGCCATTTGATTATTTTTAACATCATGTGACATATAAAAATAAAACTCCCCTCCTGGACAGGAGGGGTGCCGAAGACGATGAACGAAGTGAATCGGATGAGGCGGGGTGGTAGATTTTCATAAGCAATTTTTTTTCCACCACCCCGCCCTCTGACTTAGCGCCAGGGCCGCTTCGCCAGAGTCCACCCCTCCTGGCCAGGAGGGGAATCTTTTAAAATTTTCAAATAGCAAAATGGATTATTTTTAATTGTTCATTAACCACAACTGCCATGAAAAAATTGATCTTTCCTTTTTTGTTCCTGATCTGCTTCTCTTTTAGCGATTTGGTATCATATTCTCAAAAAACATCCCAATGGAGCGCCGGCGAGATCCTGCACAACATGAAAAAACTGGATGTACTGGGTGCAGTACTCTATGTGGCTGCCCATCCGGATGATGAAAATACACGCCTGATTGCACACCTTGCTAAAGAGCGTCAGTACAGGACAGGCTACATGGCCATGACAAGGGGAGATGGTGGGCAGAACCTGATCGGGGATGAACAGGGTGTGGAACTGGGATTGATCCGCACACAGGAGCTGTTGGCAGCCAGAAGAACAGATGGCGGGGAACAATTTTTTTCCAGGGCCTTTGATTTTGGTTTCTCCAAAAGAACAGATGAAGCATTGCAGATGTGGGATAAGGAAAAAATTCTTTCAGATGCGGTTTGGGTTATCCGGAACTTCAAGCCCGATGTGATCATCACCCGATTCCCGGAGGACAGTCGTGCCGGGCACGGACACCATTCCGGTTCAGCCGTCATCGCCCGCGAAGCATTTATTGCAGCTGCCGATCCCAAGCGCTTTCCAGAGCATTTTCAATTCGGAGTAAAACCCTGGCAGGCCAAACGCATCATGTGGAATACCTCCAGCTTCTGGTCAAACAATACCACCAGCGAAGACCAGATGAAAATTGAAGTGGGAGGATATCTCCCTCTCCTCGGTAAGAGTATCGGTGAGATCTCTACAGAAAGCAGAAGCCAGCACAGAAGCCAGGGATTTGGCTCTGCCTCAAACAGGGGTTCTGCCATTGAATATTTTCAGTTCACACTGGGTGACAAGGCTGAGAAAGACATCATGGAAGGGGTGAATACCGGATGGGGAAGGGTCAGTGGTGGAGATAAGATTTCTGCTGAGATCAAAAAACTCATCAATGCATTCAGCTTTCAGCAACCTGCATCTTCCATCCCCGCTTTGATCGCGCTCAAAAAATCAATCGCAGGAATCAGTGATGAATACTGGAGAAACCTGAAAATGACGGAAGTACAAAAACTGATCCAGATGTGCGCAGGATTGCATCTGGATGCACTTGCTGATAAAAGACTGATCGCTCAGGGCGATACCCTGAGAATGACGGCCAGCCTCATCAATCGCTCAGGTGTCGAGATCAGCATCGAATCTCTCGATGCTGAAGGCACAACGTATGCAAAGGGTGCCAAGCTGACCAACAATCAATCCTATGTTCAGCCGATGAGTATCCTCCTCGATAAGAACAGGCCTGTTGGTCAGCCTTATTGGCTGGTCAATCCCATGAGCACCGGAAACTTCAACGTTACGGATCAGCGACTGATCGGCAAGGGTCAGAATGATCCTGCTTTCATCGTCAAAGCCAACCTGATCATCATGGGAGAAAAGTTTGTTTATGATATCCCCGTGATGAACAGAGTAGTAGATCCTGCCATCGGTGAATTCTTTCATCCGATCATCATCACACCTGCCACGACCCTCACTGCACAGCCGGCTCCGGTATTGATCAATACTGCCAATAGCAACGCTACTGCTAAATCTTCAATCAAGCCCTTGCCTCCGGTGATACAATCTATTGCATACGAACACATACCTACACTGACCTACTTCAGTGAAGCAAAACAGAAGGTAATTGAAGTGGATCTGAAAACCACCGGAAAACAAATCGGATACATCAAAGGAGCAGGTGACAAAGTTCCTGCTATGATAGAGTTGATGGGCTATCAGGTTACAGAGCTTGACAGGGCGGATATCACCCCGGAAAAACTCAAGCAGTTTGATGCTGTTGTGGTTGGGGTCAGGGCCTACAATGTGAACGACTGGATGGGCGAGAAGTATGACATGCTCATGGATTACGTCAGAAATGGTGGCAATATGGTGGTGCAATACAATACCAACAGTTTCGCAGGTCCCTTGCAAAGAATGAAGATCGGTCCCAAGCCTTTTATTATCTCCAGGAACAGAACCACAGAGGAGGATTGTGAGATCAAATTTGTTGATCCACAGGAGCAGGTGCTGAACTTCCCCAACAAGATCACACAGGATGATTTCAAAGGCTGGATCCAGGAAAGGGGAATTTATTATGCTGATGGTTTCGCCAGCGATTACAGAGCTGTATTGTTGATGCATGATAAAGGAGAATCTGATTTCAACGGCAGCATCATCGTTCGCAACGAAGGAAAAGGAAGATTCATTTATACCGGATTGGTTTTCTTCCGGGAATTACCCGCAGGTGTTCCTGGCGCGTTTCGCTTGTTTGCTAATCTGATCTCCAACCCTAATCTCAAACCCAATACGCCATAGCATGAGAAGATCACCGGCATTTGCGTTGATAGTAGGATTGGGACTGGGATTGTTGATCGCTATGTTGAAGAAAAAAATTGCGATAGGATTGCTCATCGGCATCATTGTGGCTGCTATCATTTATAAACGAGACAAACGATGAGT
>JBKCOY010000109.1:0-3373 GCA_046309555.1 Chitinophagia bacterium | reverse complement strand
GTTTTGGATCTTGGTTTTTCGTTTGGATTGGATTGTTTGTCGCTTTGACAATACAAGATTACGCCGCCTTTTTGATGCATAAAAGTATTTTCCAACCCTATTTTCAGAATTACGTATTTGTGCGTACAGGCGTTCCTTTGGGTTACGTAATCAGCGTTCTAATCCTGAATGATTTTGACCGATTTTGTGCCTTTTGCCTGTCTGATCCGGTAGGCAAATGTGAGGTTGATCTGGGTAGGCCTGAAGGAGGAATAGGCTTCTGTGAGGAAGTTCGGACCAGCAACTGTGTAGCGCATTTTGCGGGTATGAAAAACATCCAGAATATTGAGATTCAGGCTGCCTTTTTCCTTGAAAATATCCTTACTAAAAGAGAGATCAGCATAAAAGATCCCTTTACGCCTGCCTTGTACCAGCTTTTGCGGCGCTTCATAGTTCATCCTCCACTGGATGTCTATTCCTTTCTTTGGGGTGAACCTTGAGGTTTGCCTCGCAAACCAGCTATAGGTAGCCGTTTTGTACAAAGGGAGAATATTGCTGCCATCCACATTGGCATGAAAAAAATTGAAATTGAGATCCATCTTCCACCATTTGAAAACAGAATACCCACTGGTGAATTCAATACCATAGGCTTTCTCCCCCAGCAAATTTTCCACCCGGGTGATGGCATTCCCCTTCTCATCCACTTTCCTTATTCTGTCAATTTTTCCTGTTGTACTCCGGTAATAAATAGAGGATGTGAAGGAGCCTTTATCAAAAGATTTAATGTGCCCCAGCTCAAACACATTACTGAACTCAGGATTCAAATCTGGGTTACCGGCATTGAAATTTCTGCTATCGGAAAATGTGGCATACGGACTCAAATCATTGTAAAACGGACGACGAACCCTCTTGCTGTAACTGACCTGCAATCCATTTTCCTGAGGCAATGAATAAGTTACATGTACGCTGGGGAATAAATTGATATAATCCCTTGGATTCCTCTGATTCGTCTCCCGAAGCGTAGTGGTAACATCCGTCCATTCGGCTCTTACCCCTGCCTGATACTGCAGATCACCTGTCTTATTTCCAAGGATACCATAAACTCCATGGATGTTCTCATCATACACAAAAACATTATCCAACCCCGGCAACGGATCAAATCCGCCACTTGTATTTTTTTGCTCTACAATATAATCGTTCACCATATTCCGGAAGCTACTTCTTAACCCGGTTTCAAATTTTCCTTCTTTGCCAATGGGCTTGGCATAATCGAGTTGAAACAGCCACTGGCGCTCATACTCATCATTCACAGATGTTTGCAGAAGAGTTTTGGCGGGATTATCAGACCCGTCCGGTTTAAAGCCAAATTGGGTATAAAGCTGACTGGAATTTTCCCAATAATCCAGGTACTTGATTTCACCAGTCAATTCGTGACCCTTTTGTGCAAAGCTTCTCTTGTAGTTCAAGGTCACTTCCGTATTGGGCTCGGTCTCATCCTCATCCTGGGTTCTTTTCACATATCCAACCTTATTGTTCAGATTGAAGAGATAGTCGTTGTAAAGAAAATTACGCAGACGATTGCCCTGACTTCTGCGATACAAATAGGCTGCAGTCAGAATGCTTTTCTCGCTGAAGAAATAATCAAGTCCCCCGCGGATATTGTTGTTATACCCAACAAAGTTGACGTTATCATTTTGCCTGAAATAAAAAGTGGTATCCTTACCAAATAAAGTTTGGGTGAGCTCCCCTTTAGCAGGTTGCTTACGGTATACCACTCCGTAGTTCAAAAAGAAATTGATGTTCTTCTTACGATAATTAAGATTGGTGGCCAATCCGAAATTATCCGGATTACCCGTGATCAATTCCACCGATCCATTGAAGCCCTGACGCCTGTCTTTCTTCAAGACAATATTGATGATGCCGGCCATCCCTTCCGCTTCATATCGGGCAGATGGATTTGTGATGATCTCTACCCTTTCTACAAGGCTTGCCTGCAGATTTTGTAACCCACTTCCTCCTTTAATACTAACAAGTCCGGATGGCTTACCATCCACCAGAATCCTTACATTGTCGCTTCCCCTGAGTTTCACATTACCATCTGCATCCACAGACACAGAAGGAATGTTCTGCAAAATATTGGAGGCGCTTCCTCCGGCATTGGCCAGATCCTTACCCACATTGAAAATTTTCTTGTCGAGCGACAACTGCATGAAACTCTTTTCGGCCTGCACCACTACCTCCTGCAAAGTACGTTCAGTGGGCTCCAGCCTTATGCTACCCAGATCAATGGTTGGTGAGGCAGCCGTGAGGATGGCTTTTTTTTGAAACCGCTTATACCCGAGAAATTCAATAACGACATTGAGATCCCCGATTGGAACCTTAAACTCAAACTTCCCATTATCCCTTGTGAGTCCGCCACCAACTGGCTCTTTTGCCCCATCCTTGAATATCTGAACAGATGCAAGTCCCATGGATAGCCCGCTATTGGCATCAGTGACCTGTCCCCTTATTGTTCCATTTTGCGCAAACAATTCTACCGAAGCAAAGAGAAAAAATAATGGCAAAAAATATTTCATGAAAAATGTCATAAGGGTTAGATGACAAATTAGGCTTTTTCCCGCTTCAAAGAACGATACCTTTGTGAAATGAATTCCAGTAATACCTGTACCAAGATCATCCGAAATCTGATCGGGATTTGTATGATCACTTTTGCAATACCAACACTTGCCCAACAGAAACCCTTGCCTGTAAAAAAATCTGTTCCATTGCCCGTTATCACAACCTTGCCGGCATCTTATGCAAAACGCTCTTTGGATGAAATCGAAAACCCCTACCATCTGGAAGAGGGGAGCAATACAAGAACCGAATATTCAATGCTGGCAAGGGATACAGGATATCTGGAGATCGGAAACTATCGGATCAGGGTTTCCGCTTTTACAAAGATGGAGCACCAGGAAATTACCGGTAAGATCAAATTCCCAGATTCATTGGTCTATGTGGCGATGGTCTCTACCCAAAATGATGAATCCCGCGATACAATCATTTTAAAAGGCAATAAACCTTCTTCAACCCTGATTGCCCAGCTCCAAAAAAAGCCAGCCGATATCGATCCATATGCATGGCAGCAGCTCAACCAGACCATGGGATTTGGTAATGATTGTCCACCTGGCAACTGTCGTCATCACTTCATCGCCATCACCAGAACAAAGCGACTGATCAGGGTTTCAGAACCGCAGGAGATCACCAAGATCCTGC
Organism: Chitinophagia bacterium; assembly: GCA_046309555.1. Lineage (GTDB taxonomy): Bacteria > Bacteroidota > Bacteroidia > Chitinophagales > Chitinophagaceae > Pollutibacter. Next base: position 139 of record JBKCOY010000109.1, on the reverse strand, counting down.
CCAGGATCAGCACAGCTGCTGATGCAGCCTTTGCCATCATCAAAAGAAGCCACTTGCCTACTGTCAAAACTGCAGCAATAAAAGGCGGATTCCTTGTTCTCATCAATGAAAAGATCGGAGATTGCCCCATTGACTTCGC
>JBKCOY010000108.1:0-62627 GCA_046309555.1 Chitinophagia bacterium | reverse complement strand
GGTGCAAATCTTCCGGGTGTAATGGTTGGCACTGCACCACATGCCTCATATTATCTTTTCAGAACCGAAGACGTAAACAGTGAATTTCCAGTTGAAGAATTTTATTGGATTACTGCTGCAGAAATGTCAGACAGTATTGGCATATCATTGATCAGCTCATCGCTCGGTTACAGCACATTTGATGATCCTGTATATAATTATACTTATGCCGGGATGAATGGCAAGACCACTCTGGTCAGTCGCGCAGCATCCATTGCATCAAAGAAAGGGATGATCATCATGAACAGTGCCGGCAATGAAGGAGGCAGGCCCTGGAAATATATTATTGCTCCTGCAGACGCTGAAGATGTACTGGCAGTTGGAGCAGTTAATACCCTTAAACAAATTGCCTCTTTCTCCAGTTATGGGCCTTCAGCCGACAATCGTATCAAGCCAGATATTGCTTCTGTAGGATGGAATACTTTTTTAATATCTACCAACGGAAATGTAGTCCAGGGAAATGGCACATCCTTTTCAAATCCGAATATTGCAGGACTCATCGCTTGTCTGTGGCAGGCATTTCCTGAGTTCAACAACAAGGAGATCATGGATGTAGTCAAAAAAAGTGCAGATCGTTACAACAATCCTGATGCAAGAACGGGATATGGAATTCCCAACATGAGAATCGCATTTGGTTTATTGGAAAAAGAAAGGCAAAATAGAAAAGCGAAAGCCATACTTAAAAATGACAGAATAAAGATTTATCCTAATCCTTTTGACGAAAAGGTAACGATGGTTTACTTCAATGAGAAACCTGGTGATTTGGCATTACGGTTGATTGGAATGGATGGTAAATCTCTTCAACAATGGAAATTCACAACGCCAGGCGGAGAATATCATTTTTATACACTCGATAAGCTGATGGCACTTCCCAAGGGACAATATCTGATGTTATACGAAGACAACTCAGGAAAGGGAGTAATCAAACTGCAGAAGTAAACAGTGCTGCAAAAAGATGATCGCCGCCATGTTCCTCGCCGAAGAGATGCATTTGTCCCACTATTTTGACAGGAAACTGTTTTAGCACATAATCCACAACCTGCTCATTTTCCTTTTCAAATACTGAACAAGTAATATATAACAAAAACCCTCCTTGCTTTAGATGAGATATCAGTTTTACCAGAATTGCTTTTTGTAAATGGGAGTAAGTTTCAATTGAGGCCACCTCAAATCCTGTAAGCCACTCCGGGGTTCTCCTCCAAGTACCTGAACCGGTACAGGGAACATCTGCAATGATAAGATCAACTCCTCCGGTTGGAAGATTTGACCTGATCACCTGTTCGGCCATTGGATGTGAAAGATCATTGCAAAAGATACTTTCTGCTTTCATTCCTGCCAGCGAAAATCTTCTTCTCAACTCATCCAATATCTCTTCTCTTATGTCTGATGCATATATTTTGGCATTCTTACATTTGTCATGTACCATGATTGATTTCCCGCCAGAGCCCGCACATGCATCCCAAAAAGAATGGATTGATGTTGGCAAATGATCAAGTAACATCGCTGTATGTTGAGAACCTATATCCTGAACCACACAATCCCTGTCGATTTGAACCTGGTGCTGCAGATCTATATTTTTTTCCAGTCGAATGGCATCCTTGTTCAGCTCTTCAAAGGCAATTCCTGCATTGTTCAGCCCTTGAAGAACCTTTTCTCTTTTTCCGGGCCTGATCCGAAGAAAAAAAGCTGGCTTGGTCAAATGTTTCAGATTCCATTCTGTATTGTCTATAGACTTAGACAATTCCGATGAAAAAGCAAATATTGAATGGGGGTCAAATTCGGGAAATACCCCTTTTACAACATTGATCTTATGCTGCATGGTTGTTGAAAACGAGTTCGCCAGTTCAGGATAAATTGCATCTAAAAACCCATTATCACTCTCGTGAGTCAAGAAAAAGCCAATAATGATGGAATCCTCCAAAGAAAGCTTATCAACAGCTTGCCCAAGCCTTAGATAACCATAACAAAGATCAGAGACAAACTTTCTGTCGCGAGAACCGAATTTTTTTTCCTGACGGAAATAGTTCTTTAGATATTGCGCAAATGGTTCTTTGTGTTGATACCCTCCCAAAATGATCGAGGCATTTCTCAGATAAGCATGAAAATAGCCTCCCATCATTTATGATTTTATTGATCAGAGCTCCAAAAGTGTTTTCACAGGATCTTTACCAAACAACATCAATGAAGGATTTTCGAGTAATTCTTTTACCCTAACCAGAAATCCTACACTTTCTTTTCCATCGATGATTCTATGATCATAACTGAGCGCCAGGTACATCATGGGCCTTGCAACGATCTGTCCCTTTACGACTACTGCCCTCTCTTCAATTTTATGCATTCCCAATATTGCAGATTGTGGAATATTGATGATGGGCGTGCTCATGAGTGACCCGAATACACCACCATTGGTAATGGTGAATGTACCACCCTGCATCTCTTCCAATGAAAGTTTGTTGTCTCTTGCCTTTGCTGCCAATTCGATCACCTTCTTTTCGATCTCAGCCATGGTAAGACTTTCCGCATTTCTGATCACCGGAACCACCAGACCTTTGGGTGCAGATACAGCAATGGAAATATCACAATAGTCGTGATAAATGATCTCTTCATTACTGATGTAAGCATTAACAGCTGGAAACTCCTGTAATGCATAAGAACATGCTTTTGTGAAAAAACTCATGAAACCCAGTCCAACTCCGTGAGACTCCTTGAATTTATCCTTGTAAAGGGATCTGATTTCCATGATCGCCGACATGTCGACTTCATTGAAAGTGGTAAGCATGGCTGTTGTATTCTTTGCTTCTACAAGCCTTCTGGATACCGTTTTCCTGAGCTGGGTCATTTTCTCCTTTCTCTCAGCTCTCGAAAAAGCAGTGGTTCCGCTTTTGCGACCCGGATTTGACAGGGCTTCCAAAACATCCTGCTTAAGGATTTTTCCACCCGAACCGGATGGGGCAATGGCTTTTGCATCAACTTTTTTATCAGCAATGATGGCTGCAGCTACTGGACTGGCTTTAGCCATGGATTTTTTTTCTGTGGGCTCATCAGCATTTTTCTTATCTGAAATTGATGGATCTTTTTCCGCAACTATACCTACAGGTTTTTCAGCAGTTTCATCGATGGAACAAACAACATCACCAATGGCCATTGTATCTCCTTCCTTTGCTTTGATGATAAGCTTTCCTGCTTTCTCCGCATTGATTTCAAAAGTGGCTTTTTCGCTTTCTATTTCAGCCAGCACTTCATCTCTTTCTACCCATGCTCCATCTGCTTTCAGCCATTTGGCAAGGCTGACTTCACTGATTGATTCTCCGACAGTAGGTACTTTTATTTCAATCATATACTGATATTGACGATTTGTTTCACAATCAGGAGGCAAATGCTTGTTTGATGATTTCCTCTTGTTCCTTGGCATGAATTTTTGCATACCCCGTTGCAGTAGAAGCACTTGCAGGTCTTGCTATTATTCCAAACCGGAAAGCATCCAGATTCATTTTAAGGAAACTGGCAGCTCCCATATTAAGCGGTTCTTCCTGAACCCAGAACCAATTGGCATCATTGTACTTGACATACAAAGACTGCAGCGACTCAACCGGCAATGGATAAATCTGTTCAAGTCTGACCAAGGCTGTATCAATGCAATTGTTCTTGATCTTATGTTCAAGCAGATCAAAATATATCTTGCCTGAGCATAGGATAACTTTTTTCACTTTTTTCGGATCGGAATTTTCATCATCAATGACTTCGAGGAAGCCGCCTCCGGTGAGTGCGGAAAAATCAGAGTAGGTGCCTGGATGTCTCAAATTAGCCTTTGGTGAAAAATTCACCAGTGGTTTACGGAAAGGCCAGGTCAACTGCCGCCTTAGCGCATGGAATAAATTTGCAGCAGTAGTGATGTTGGTAATCACCATATTCAATTCTGCACAAAGCTGAAGGAATCGTTCCAATCTTGCACTGCTGTGTTCGGGCCCTTGCCCCTCATATCCGTGTGGTAAAAGCATGACCAGTCCATTCATCCTGTTCCATTTCTGTTCTGCACTGGAAATAAACTGGTCAATCATGGTCTGCGCTCCGTTAGAAAAATCTCCAAACTGTGCTTCCCAGATCACCAAAGAATTCGGATTGGCCAATGCATACCCATATTCAAATCCCAATACACCGTATTCACTCAGCAAGGAATTGAAAATGCGAAACTTCCCTTCAGCACCGGTGACGCTATCAAGTCTGTTGTATTGAGCATCATTCAGCTCATCCCTCAACACTGCATGACGATGACTGAAGGTTCCGCGTTTCACGTCTTGTCCGCTCATCCTCACTTCTTTCCCTTCAGCTAGAAGACTGGCATAAGCCAATAACTCTCCTGTTGCCCAATCAATCTTGTTTTCCTTCTCCAGGAGAGAAATCTTATCCTGCAGAAGTTTTTCAATTTTCTTGAGCGATTTAAAACCTTCTGGAACTGTCATCAAACCCTCAAATATCTTCTTCAGTTCAGCAGGTTCAACACCAGTTGAAGGAGATGTTATAAAATCTTCAGGCTTAGCTCTTCTGAGACTTTTCCATGCAAGCTCAGGAGCCTGATAATGATAAGGCAATGGATTCTGTTTGACTTCATCAAGTCTTTCCTGAAGATCTGCCCAGAATTTTTGCTCCATTTCCTTAGCCAGCGCCTTGAGTTCTTCATTGCCATCTGACTGCAATGACAGCAAATATTGTTCACGTGGATTGGCGTGCTTCTCAATGATCGCGTACAGTTTAGGTTGTGTGAATTTGGGGTCATCCCCTTCATTGTGTCCATGTTTTCTGTAACAGACCATATCGATAAAAACATCACTATTGAAGCGCTGACGATATCTCGTTGCAATCTCCATGCATTTCACCACAGCTTCCGGATCATCACCATTTACATGTAAAACCGGGGCCTGCACCATGGCGGCAAGTGAAGTACAATAATCTGCGGTTCTGGCATCCTCAAAATCAGTGGTGAACCCAATCTGGTTGTTGATGATGAAATGAAGGGTACCTCCGGTATAATAGCCATCCAGACCTGACATCTGAAGCGTTTCATAGACAATACCTTGTCCTGCTACTGAAGCATCGCCATGAATTAGTACCGGCAATATGGCATCATACTGGCAATTGTACATTACGTCCGCCTTGGCCCTTGAAAAGCCAAGAACAACAGGATCAACAGCTTCAAGATGCGAAGGATTGGGCATCAGTTTCAGTGAAATGGTTTCTCCGGCAGGAGTGATCACCTCACTGCCATATCCAAGATGATATTTCACGTCTCCACTACCCATGGTCTGGTCAGGTGTAGACTTCCCTTCAAATTCACTAAAAATATTCTCATAGGTCTTGCCCATGATGTTGGCCAACACATTCAAACGACCGCGATGAGCCATCCCTATCACCACTTCTTTAACTCCTTCAGCAGCTGCAGTGTTGATCATTGCATCAAGAGCGGCAATAGTAGTTTCTCCTCCTTCCAGTGAAAATCTTTTCTGTCCGATGTATTTTGTATGCAGGAATTTTTCAAATATGACGCCCTGGTTCAATTTATCCAGAATGCGTTTCCGCTTGTTGATGGGCATGGGTTTGAGCAACTCCAGCTCCATCTCATTGACCAGGAAATCGATTTTTTCTTGGTTGCTGATGTATTTGAACTCAATCCCTACATGATCAGCATAACACTTTTTCAGATGATCCTGGATAGCCTTCAGGGTAACTGTTCCTAAACCAATGAGATTGCCTGCGTAAAAAGTCTTGTCAAGATCTTCTGCAGTTAATCCAAAGAAATCGAGATGTAGATTGGCCCCCCTGTCCCTGCGTTTCCTAATGGGATTGGTATGGGCCAACAGATGTCCTTTATTACGGTATCCCAGTATGAGACGGTAAACGCCCAACTCTTTTTTCCAGTCGATATCCAATCCCTTATCCAGCGCTGCCGTTGATGGCATTCCCTGCATTTGGGAAACGGCAAAGTCAAAACCTTCAAAAAATTTTCTGAGATCGGGGTCAATACTCTCCGGAGAACGGGAAAAATCCTGGTAAAGCTGTTCAATATAGGCCGGGTGCGAGGATGTTATATAGCTGAAATCCTTCATGGGAAGAGGATTATGGAAGATTTGAGTGAAAAGTTTCGCAAATATCGTTGATTTTGGTTGAATTATAGCAATCAAAATGATGGTTACTGCACTGAATTTTGCGATTTAGCAGCCTTATTTTTTGTTGGTATGGAGGATAGCATTAACTTTGCAACCCTACAAAAGAAAAACAAAAAGAATGGCAAATCATAAGGCAACCAAAAAGGACGTACGCCAGGTGGCTAAAAGAAGGGAAAAGAACCGTTATCAAGGCAAAACCACCCGTAATGCCATGCGTGATCTGCGCGCAACTACTGATGCTGGTCAGGCACAGGAGGCACTACCTGATGTTTTGAGCAAAATTGATAAATTGGCCAAAAAAGGAGTGATCCATAAAAATAAGGCTGCCAATTTGAAAAGTGCTCTTACCAAGGCTATCGCTAAGAAAGCATAATCAACTTCTTACACATACAGAAAAGAACATCTCAGGATGTTCTTTTTTTTTACCCACAACCATCCATGGCGGTTAAAAGCATGGCATCCAATCTTTACCTTCGCAAGCATATATGACTGAAAAAATCATTATTCTGGACTTTGGCTCTCAATATACTCAGCTGATTGCAAGGGCTGTCAGAGAAGCCAATGTATACTGCGAAATCATTCCTTATCATAAAAATATCAATTTTGAGCCCGAGCTCAAGGGAATAATCCTCTCTGGATCCCCGTTTTCTGTTAATGACCAAAATGCACCTGAAGTTGATATCAGAGCAATTGCCTCAAAACGAAATGTTCTGGGAATATGTTATGGTGCACAACTGACCGCTAAATATTTTGGCGGGAGGGTTGAACGATCTGAAAAAAGAGAATATGGAAGGGCCATTCTCCAAAAGCAAACCGAGAGTATGCTGATGAGTCAGGTTCCAGATTCTTCACAGGTCTGGATGAGTCATGGCGACTCAATACTCGAATTACCATCAAATGCAAAAGTTCTGGCCACCACTACTTCAATTCCTGTAGCAGCCTATGCCGTAGAGGAAACAGGTTGTCATTCCATTCATGGGCTGCAATTCCATCCTGAAGTTTACCACTCAGAATTTGGTAAAAAAATGTTGCAGAATTTTCTATACAACATTTGTGGATGCACCGGAGACTGGACACCAGCTCACTTCATCACCGATACCGTTGCAGAACTGAAAGAAAAGATAGGTGACAAACGGGTGGTAATGGCATTGAGTGGTGGTGTAGATTCAACTGTGGCTGCTACGCTCATACACAAGGCCATAGGGAAAAATCTCTTTGGGATCTTTGTTGATAATGGCGTTCTGAGAAAAGATGAGTTCAGCTCAGTTTTGAAAACCTATGAGCAACTGGACCTGAATGTCAAAGGAGTTGATGCAAAAGATGACTTTTACAACGCTCTGGCTGGTTTGAGCAATCCGGAAGAAAAAAGAAAAGCTATTGGTCGAACCTTCATCGAGATTTTTGATCGGGAAGCACATACTCTGGAAGATATTTCTTTCCTGGGTCAGGGCACCATCTACCCAGATGTCATTGAAAGTGTCTCTGTTCATGGTCCCTCTGTAACAATCAAATCCCATCACAACGTGGGAGGCCTGCCGGATACCATGAAGTTGAACCTCGTTGAGCCTCTTCGATATCTGTTCAAAGATGAAGTGAGAAAAGTTGGATTGGAATTGGGCATACCTCATGAACTGCTGTATCGTCATCCTTTTCCGGGACCAGGGCTTGCCATCAGGATCCTGGGTGAAATAACGGAAGATAAAGTACGATTGCTGCAGCAAGCTGATCATTTGTATATAAACGGCTTAAAAAAACATGGTTTGTATGAAAAGGTATGGCAGGCGGGAGCTATTCTACTACCTGTAAAATCGGTTGGGGTTATGGGGGATGAGCGTACTTATGAATATACCGTTGCACTGAGGGCTGTTACTTCTGTAGATGGCATGACGGCTGACTGGGCACATCTCCCCTATGAGTTCCTTGGAGAGATCTCCAATGAGATCATCAATCAGGTAAGGGGTATCAACAGGGTGGTTTATGATATTTCCAGCAAGCCCCCTGCAACCATAGAATGGGAATAGACCTATCTTTAAGGGATGAAAAGAACCCTCAATCTTTCATTCTTTCTATTGGCAACCATTTGCCTTCAAGCGCAGGGCATAAAAGGTAATGTGCGAATTGGACTTTTGACTTCGTTATATCTCGACAGTTCCTTTGATGCCAGCGGGAACTATAAGCTACAGAAAAATTTTCCGAAACAAGCTGTAGGTGGACTTGAATTTTACGAAGGAGCATCACTGGCCATCGATTCCCTAAATAAATTGGGATACCTGGCCACCATGAAAGTGTTTGACCTTCAAAGTAAAGAGCGAAACATCACAGCACTGGCAAAATCAGGAGAACTGGACAAGTTGAATGTGCTGATTTCCTATACAGGCGGAACTGAATATCTTGAACTGGCTACCCTTGCAAAAGAGAAAAGCATACCGTTGATCAATGCCAATTACCCCAATGATGGTGGCATTAGAAATAGTCCTACTGTTTTCATTGCCAACCCCAAAATCAATTCGCATCTCACAGTTATTTATAACCAAATAGTAAAAAAATGGCCAGAGGCTAAAATAATCTGGTTCAAAAGAAATGATCCCGGAGATGATCGTTTGCTTACAATTTTCAATGATCAAAATACTATTTCTAAAAAGCTCAAATTTAGCACAGCCATACTGTCACCGGGGTTTACCACAAATGATTTGTCTTTACACCTTGATTCTACAAAGATGAACATTCTGATTGCAGGCAGCATTGACGACGGATTTGCAGGTGATTTTGCAAGAGCAATTATGAACTATCCTAAAAAAGGTATCATACAATTGATTGGTATGCCCAACTGGGAGGGTTTGAAGGAAATCCAGAACAAAGCCTTCACAGGAATACCGATTCATTATACAAGCGGATATTTTGCTTCATCTGGAAACAAATGGCTTGCCGATTATGATGAAATGTTTAAAGTGAATACAGGAACAAAAGCATCCACAGCATCGATAAGAGGGTTTGAATTGACCTATTTTTTTGGATCACTATGGGCAAAAAAAGGATCTCTTGATCACCAGCAATTTTCAGACCCCTCATTGAGAATTGTTACTGACTATGATTTCAGACCTGTTTTCTGGAACATGGAAAATCAGAAGCCAGACTACTTTGAAAATAAAAGAATCTACTTCATCAGAAGATTGAATGGAGTTGCCTCCCTACAATGATTAATCCACCCAGTCAGCCACAAATATATTGGTATCCCTGGTTCCACCATTGTTCCGGTTTGAACAAAAGACAATCTTCTTACCATCTGTACTGAACATCGGGAAGGCATCAAATCCTTTGTCGCGACTGATCTTGACAAGATGACTTCCATCCTCATTCATGGTGTATAGATTAAAGGGAAAGCCACGTTTGTATTCATGATTGGAAGCAAAAATAATCGTTTTGCTATCCGGCATGTATGCCGGTGCCCAATTGGCTTGTCCGAGATTGCTGACCTGCTTGGGTTCAGATCCATCAGCATTGGCAATCCAAACTTCCATTCTTGTTGGAGCAACAAGATTCTCAGCCAATAGTTCTTTGTATTCTTTGATCTCATCAGGTGTCTTGGGCCGTGATGCTCTCCAGATGATCTTGTTGCCATCAGGACTAAACCAGGCACCACCGTCATAACCAAGCTGATTGGTAATTCGCTTTGTAGTACCTGTTTTCAAATCCATTGTATAGAGATCAATATCACCATCTCTTGTGGAAGTGAACAACATGGTTTTTCCATCCGGGGAAATGGTTGCTTCTGCATCATATCCGGGATTTTCAGTTAGTCTCTTTTTGATGTTGCCTTTCAGGTCAGCCATAAAAATATCATACTCCGGATAGAGAGGCCAGATATATTTGTTGCCATATTTAGCCCTGTCAGGCACAGGTGGACATTCCGTATTACTCAGATGTGTGGATGCGAAAACAACGTGTTTATTGTCTTTCAGAAAGGCCCCGCATGTGGTTCTTCCTTTTCCGGTACTCACCAATCGAGGCTCAAATTTTTCACCAGGGTTACTGGGCAATTTCCCAATATAAATCTGATCACAGGGGATACCTTCCTTTGCATAAGTTTTTTGAAAAACCAGCCATTTCCCATCAAAACTGAAATAGGCCTCTGCATTGTCACCTCCGAAAGTCAGCTGTCTGATGTTGCGAAAATGTGACTCATCAGCATACTGCAGACTATCCTGACAGAAAACATCAGCTTGAAAAACAATGAGCAAGGTAAAAACGGCGCTTAAGATTTTAAACAGGTGGGACCTCATGACGAAAAATTGAGTTGCAAAACTACTTCATGTGTATACCAAGTATATCATCAAAATGTAATAAAATGAGGTGAATTAGTAAATTTGAGGATGAATAAAGCTTCTTTAAAGTGCATTATCAGTATTGCCATACTCTTACTCTTCACATTCAGTATCTCTTGTAATTCAAATGAAGGAGAGATACAGGATAAGGATTTGGAAAAAGAACTTGAATTCCTCGCCAAAGCTTATCCTGATTCAATACCCTTGCAACTACTCTATTGGGAACAGAAATTCACGACTGGACAAAAAAATAACGCAATTGACAGCCTCATGCATCTGTCAGAACGTTACCCGGATAATACAGTCCTGTTGAATGGGATCGCGGAGCTTGCACTACAGAACAGCGACACCGGGTTAGCGCTTCATTTTCTAGGGCAGTCACTTTCCGTCTTACCTGTACAATCTGAAACCGAATTCAGGATGGCAGGTATCCTGGAAATCAAGCGTGATACATTGTGGGAAAAGATCACCAAAAATTTGATAGAAAGGGAAAACGATCCGATTGCAGTTTCGAGAGGATATTACCTCATGGGGGTGCACTTAGCAAATGAAAATAAAACGAAAGAAGCTATAGAGGCCTTTGGCAATTCCATAGCACTGAACTATACATTTACTGATGCTTACATTGAAAAAGCAATCCTGCTACTGGAAAAAAATCAGACTGATGAGGCTTCAGCATTGTTATATAAGGCACTGGAGTTGGATAGAAAATCTGCGGATATCCACTTTTTGATTGGAGAATGCTGGATGAAAAGAAAAAATTCTGAAAAAGCACTGGCCTTTTATGAGGAAACATTGCGTCTGGATCCTGACTATGAGTCCGCTCAGACACGAATTGATAAAATCAAACCTTAACTTTGTTGCATGCCGATTATAGCGCCCTCACTTCTTGCAGCTGACTTCATGAACCTTAGCGGTGCCTGTGAACTCATGAATCGTTCCGAAGCTGAATGGCTTCATCTGGATGTAATGGATGGACGATTCGTCCCCAATATCAGCTTTGGCATTCCGGTCATTGCTTCTATCAGAAAAGGCACAACCAAGGTCTTTGATGTTCACCTGATGATCGAAGAGCCTGAAAAATATGCGCAACAATTCAAGGATGCCGGTGCTGATGTGTTGACCGTTCATGTTGAAGCATGTAAGCATTTACACAGAAATCTTCAACAGATCAAAAGCTTAGGTATGAAAGCCGGTATCGCTCTCAATCCGCATACCTCCCTATCAGAAATTGAAGAAGTATTGCCTGAAGCAGATCTGGTTTGCATCATGAGTGTGAACCCGGGCTTTGGGGGACAGAAATTCATCCCCTCCTCTATTGAAAAAGTAAACAAATTAAAGAGTATCATCAACGCAAAAGGTCTCAACACACTCATTGAAGTGGATGGCGGCGTAACGCTTGAAAATGCGTCATTGCTCGTTCAGGCGGGCGCGGATGTGCTGGTAGCTGGAAATACAGTATTCAGCGCTACCAATCCTATAGAAATGATCAGTCAGCTCAAAAGAATCAACTAAAGATTTTTTTTCACACATTGTTGATAATTAAGTTCTACGATTGTTGAAAGCAAAAGGTTAAATTTGGAATAGAGCGTTTCCATTATCTAACTTTTAAATCCGTTGCTTTGACAGAAACCATCATCAACCTCGACTCCGTAAATCCCATAGAATTTTTTGGTGTAAATAATGGCAAACTAGATCTTCTTAAAAAACGATTTCCGCTCCTCAAAATACTCAGTCGTGGTACTCAACTCAAACTGAGTGGTGCAGCTGATCAGGTAGAGCAAGCCAAAGACAAGATTGTATTACTCGTTCAGTACCTGGAAAGAAACGGTAATGTCAGTCACAACTATTTTGAGCAAATACTAGGCGGAGACGACACTGAGTCAATTGATAATTTCGTTGAAAAGAACCCGCATGAGGTGCTGGTCTTTGGTCCCAATGGCAAATCGGTCAGGGCCAGAACCCAAAACCAGAAGAAGATGGTATCCATGGCTGAAAAGAATGATATTATTTTCGCCATTGGTCCTGCGGGTACCGGTAAAACCTATACGGCAGTTGCACTTGCAGTTAGGGCTTTGAAAAACAAGATGGTCAAAAAGATCATCCTTACCAGGCCAGCGGTGGAAGCGGGTGAAAGCCTTGGTTTTTTACCAGGTGATTTGAAGGAGAAGATCGATCCTTATCTGCGCCCACTCTATGATGCACTGGATGATATGATACCGGCAGATAAGCTCGGATACTATATGACAACAAGAGTAATTGAAATTGCTCCCCTGGCATATATGAGGGGAAGAACACTTGACAATGCTTTCATCATTCTGGATGAAGCACAAAACACCACCGATCTTCAGATCAAGATGTTTCTGACCCGCATCGGTGCCAATGCAAAAGCAATCATCACTGGCGACCTCAGTCAGGTTGACCTGCCCAAAAACCAGAAGAGTGGTTTGGAAAAAGCCACCAGGATTCTGAAGAACATTGATGGGATTGCTCACATTGAACTTGATGAAGAGGATGTTGTAAGACACCGATTGGTAAAAGCCATCATCAGGGCATACGACAAAGAAAAAGAGCAATACAATGATCAACGCTAAAAAATCCATCATACCCATCCTGACATGCCTTATGTTGTTGATGGGCTGTGCTGAACCGGAGGGCTTCAAGTCACCAGAAGATCCACTCGATGCAGGACGTGAGTTTATCAGAGCCCTGCTGGATGGAGACTATGAGAAAGGCAGCTTATATGTTCTGGACGATCCTGAAGATCAGGAAATATTCAGAAGATATGAGCGCTACATGAAAAAACAGCCTAACAAGGAACTCTTGAATTTGAAATCTGCTTCAATCATCATCAACAACATAGAAAACAGTGGTGATAGTATCAGCGTCATCAACTTCTCCAATTCACACAGCATGAAGCCAATGGACCTCAAAGTGGTAAAAATCAATGGTGAATGGAAGATCGATCTCAGTTATACTTTTTCCGGAAATCTTCCTTTGGAATGATGAATCTCAAAAACATAATGCTGGTGATCTTGGGAAGTGCTATGGGTGGGGCAATGCGGTATTGGATCTCTGGCTGGGTTCAGCAATTCAATAACACAAAATTTCCAGCTGGAACCTTTACCGTTAATCTGCTGGGGTGTTTTCTCTTGGGAATGATTTTAGAAGCAGCCTCAAAAAGCAATGATACCTTCCAAATTAAAATTTTATTGATTACTGGTTTTTGCGGTGGTTTTACTACGTTTTCGGCTTTTTCGCTAGAGAATCTGGAGCTGATCAGAAATGGAAATTTAACCATGGCAATAGTTTATGCTTTTACATCAGTGCTGATGGGAATTTTCGCTGTATGGGGAGGCATTGCGCTTTTGAAATGATATGGAAACGAATAAGATCAATATGGAAACAGTTATTTATCTGATCCTGATCGGACTAGCCGCAGGGGTACTGGGGGGCATGGTAGGCATAGGTGGAGGTGTACTCATCGTGCCTGCATTGGTGCTGATCCTCGGACTTAGCCAACATCAATCTCAGGGCATTTCTCTTGCCATGATGATCTTTCCTGTAGGTATATTGGGTGTTATCAATTATTATAAAAAGGGCTATGTTGATTTCAGGTATACCGGTCTTCTTGCGGTAGGATTTTTTATCGGCAGCTTTATTGGAAGCAAGTTCTCCCTATCCCTGCCACAGGATACTGTAAAAAAGATTTTCGCTGTTGTCATGATACTTTTGGCAATAAAACTACTTTTTTCAGGTAAAAAATGATGTGGATTTGTAAGGATCCTGCATCATTACAGAAAGGTCTGTATGTCCCCATTTAACAACCAGGAAACTGATGATGATCTGCTGCAACGCTTCCGAAATTTTGAGGATGCTGATGCACTAGGTTTCCTGTTAAAAAGGTATAGCCTGCTAGTATTCGGTGTCTGCATGAAATACCTGAAAAACAGTGCAGATGCAAAAGATGCTACCCAACAGGTTTTTGAAAAAGTTATTCGGGAAGTCCCTAAATATGAAATCCCCTATTTCAAAAGCTGGATATACAGCGTAGCCAGGAATCACTGCCTAATGTCGATCCGAAGCGCTTCTACTAAACCCAGGAAACTCGATGAAATGCCGGAAGAGATAGTAAGTGAAGATCCCAGCTTTCAGGAGATCAAAGGGCATGAGCTTTCGCTGATGCATAGAGAATCATCACTACTTGAAGCCCTCAACGAACTAAATATGGAACAATCAACCTGTATCAGACTATTTTACCTGGAGAATCTCTCCTATCAAGAAATTCAGGGGAAAACGGGTTATACTTTTCAACAAGTAAAAAGTCATATACAGAATGGGAAAAGAAATCTCAAAATAATATTGGCACAAAAATTCCGGGAAGATGAAAAATGAATCAAAAGATCCGATTGTAAAACAATCAATTCCGGAGAATACAGAATTGATCAATTACCTGGATAACAAATTGCTTTCAGGGGAAAAACGCAGGCTTGAAGAATTGATATCAGACGATCCCTTTATTGGAGATGGTATAGAAGGTTTGCAGTATATAAACAGCACTGCTTCTATTAGCGAAATCAACAGCTCCCTGAACAGGTTGATCGATCAAAAACTGTCTAAAAAGAAAAAAAGACTGTTGAAACCCATTGGTTTTCCCATGTGGATGACTTTGCTTGTAACCATCACCCTGCTGGCTGTTCTGGCGGGCTATGTCTTGATAAAATTGCTGAATCGCTAACTTACTGATATTGTATATACATGGGTACAGGTTTCAGCGATAACAGCTCCTTTGCGGTGAGCATCCTGTGCGGGGGTTCCTTAAGGTCATTTTTATAGAAGAGTTTAAATCCGGTGAACTGTATGGGTTCACGAAAAGCAAACTGCCTATAAGTGTTGATTTTCCTGGCCGGAGCACCCCAGCCATCCATATCGATCACAACTTGCACCTCAGGTCTTAATACAATCTGACGATAGTCTTTTACCATATTTTGTGTAAACCTGTGAACAACCAGCATTTTAGGAGGCAGGTTATGTTTCTTGACAAGTTCTGCAAGATATTGAGAAGCATAGTTGATATCAGAAGCAGAAAAATTTCCGATTACAGCTCCTGGTTTTTCACCCCCTTTCATTGAAAATTCAGGATCAATACCCAAATGAACTTTCGGATGCATGAGGTATTTTTCTATCACCGGAATTTCTTCCTTTAGTTCACTCAATCCAACCTGTATGTCAAGAAAAACAATAGCATCAATCTCTTCTGCCATCGACATTACCTTATCAATTTCCTTGTTCGGCATTCGCAGTCTGTACTTTCTGGATGGACCTGGTGATTCTTGAGCAGTTGTTACAATGTAGTGTAAAGCAGGCATCACGGGAGTTTCAGGATCTGCTTTCCTCCACACATCCATCTCAGTTTTTAATTTTGCAAACATTTGAGGCTTGGGCAATTCACCCAGTATTCCCATTCGTGTGGAATACAAATTGCCATAATATGCTATTACCCTGTAAAAAGGCAAAATAGCACCCGGAAGAGGATAATGACCTGTGAATGTCCATTTCCCGCTGCTATCTCCGTTGAACATATTCAACATCCTTTTTTTAAAACTGGCAGAATCCAGCACCATAACTGTGGCTGATGTTTCTTTTGCATTTGTCTCAATATTTTTTCCACTCTGTGTAACAGACTTTTTAGTATCCGTCTGAGCATTCCCGCATCCTGAAATCATCATCTGCGAAAAAAATAAAAAGAAGATCAATGAATATTTCATAGCAGGTGAAGATTTGAAATTTATTGGTTTAAGGCCTGAAAAAGCAAGATCACTTCTTCATTGTTACGTAATTTTAATTTTTTCTCCGTGCAGATTTTTGTAACCTGCTCCTTCACGGATGGCAATGATTCGATAATTCCTGCAACAGATTTCTTTGTTCTAAACATTTTATCCGATGCCCTGTCAAATATGTAAAATTCATCCCCAGGGGTAAACACCTGCTTTGCGGAAGAACCGCCATAGCTATTTGCGTTTGAGAGGAAAGCATAATTAAAATTGACAAACTGCCATTTATCTCCATCGGCGATGATCTCATAAAAGGTTTCAGAACCAAGCCTGCCGTTGAGAGGGAAACCGTTTCTAAATAATTTCTGATAAGACTTTCCCAAATGGTTGTATTTGATACTGAAAGAAATTACAGGATCATTGAATAAGAACAGCTCATCATTCTTGTTGAAATAAAGTTCGTTTCTCTCCAAATTGAACTTTAATTCAATGTCCTTTACAATCCCACCATTTTTGAATCGAACTTCGCCTTTCCCCCATTCAGTATTGAGAAGAGGTGTTCCCTCAACATTTACAGCATCCTTGTTTACAAAAGCCCTTCCCCGGATATTGTAAGTTTCAAGCATGAAATTAGTGGATTGCTGACTGGTGATGGTTTGAGCACTTGTTTCTGAATTGCACAATACAACCAAACAAAAGAAAAGAATTGCACCACCCAAAAAGCTAGACTTAGGAAACATATGGATTGATTTTAAACAGAGATCCGTCCTCAAAGATAGCATTCCGTTGAATTGAATTACCTTTGTGCAACAAATACACAATATATTGGATTTCTCCTCCTTTAGTTTTCATTCCTCTCTTCAGGAAAGCATTGATCTGGCCGGATATAAAAAACCAACTCCCATTCAGGAACAGGCAATACCGCTGATCCTTCAAGGCAAGGATCTTATTGCCTGTGCACAAACTGGAACAGGTAAAACAGCAGCTTTTCTGCTCCCAATTCTCAACAAGTTACTGGAGGAAGACCATAAAGAAGCGGAAGTTCACGCACTCATCATGGTTCCCACCAGAGAACTGGCTGTTCAGATCAGCAGCCATCTTGATGGACTCACCTATTTCTCATCCATCAGTTCCATTGCAGTATATGGAGGTGGCGATGGAGGAAGTTTCGTTCGGGAAAAACAAGCATTGTCGACCGGTGTTGATATTGTTGTAGCCACACCCGGCAAACTGATTTCCCATTTAAATATGGGATACGTCAAAATGAAAGAGTTGAAATACCTTATCCTTGATGAAGCAGACAGAATGCTGGATATGGGCTTCCATGATGACATCATGCGAATCATCTCTCATTTGCCAGAAAAAAGACAGACACTTCTTTTCTCTGCAACCATGCCCCCCAAAATTCTGCAGTTGTCGAAAACCATTTTAAAAGATCCAGCAGAGATCAGTATAGCCTTATCCAAACCCCCTGAAACGATCAAGCAGCTGGCTTATGTGGTATATGATACGCAGAAAATACCAGTCATCCAGCATATTTTGGCAGAACAACCCTATACATCCGTTTTGGTCTTCTGTTCAAAAAAGCAAACGGTAAAACAACTGACAGCGCAGTTGCAAAAGAAAGGATATCATGCCAAGGATATTCATTCCGATCTTGACCAGCATCAGCGTGAAGATGTTTTGCTGGAATTTGCATCCAAAAGATTACCCATTCTGATTGCTACGGATATTCTGAGCAGAGGTATTGATATCGACCAGATCGAATTGGTGATCAATTATGATGTACCTCCGGATGGCGAAGATTATGTTCATCGCATCGGAAGAACAGCAAGGGCAGAAACCAAGGGGACTGCCATAACACTTGTGAATCCTGATGACCAATTTAAATTTCAACGAATAGAAAAGCTTATTGACAAGATTGTTGAGAAGGCTCAAATACCCGCTTCACTGGGAGAAGGTCCTGCATATGGACAACGTGAAAAAAGAGAGGGTGGCAAAAGACCTCATCCAAACAGAAACACAAAGGAAAAGAAAACGCCTGTACCAGCTCCTAGAAAACATTCATCTGATTCGTCTGTAGGCGTTGACCAGCACAGACAGCGAATAGGAATTGTAAAAAAAGGGACAGGCGATAACCCGTCCCACGTATAGTATTTCAACACTGAATTATACAGCCAGTTCCTTTTTATCGTTTCTGAAAACTACTATTCCATCAAATACATCGATTGTCACGGGTTTGGACTTGTCTACGTCTCCTGCCAGTATTTTTCTCGATAATTGATTCACGATCTCCTTTTGTATCAGGCGTTTCAGTGGTCTAGCGCCAAACTGAGGATCAAATCCATGTTCGGCAAGATAATCAATCGCATAGGTGGTGAATTCAAGATCCATATCGCTCTCACTAACAATCTTTTTTAAACCATTCAATTGAATCTCTATGATCTTTCTGATATCCTTTCTGTTCAAGGGTTCGAACATGATGATCTCATCAACACGATTAAGGAATTCAGGCCTGATGGTTTGTTTCAAGAGATTCATGACATCATTCTTTGCTCTCGCAGCTGCAAGATCCAATTGATCGGGTGATGCCTGATCATAGGCATCCTGAATCAGATGACTGCCTATATTACTGGTCATAATAATGATCGTGTTTTTAAAATTCACCACCCTACCCTTATTGTCGGTAAGTCTGCCATCATCCAATACCTGCAACAATACATTCCAAACATCAGGATGAGCTTTTTCAATTTCATCCAACAATACTACGCTATAGGGTTTTCTCCTTACTGCTTCGGTGAGTTGCCCACCCTCTTCATAGCCAACATATCCTGGAGGAGCGCCTACCAGTCTTGATACCGTATGCTTTTCCTGGTATTCACTCATGTCGATCCTGGTCATCATGGTTTCATCATCAAAAAGATATGCTGCCAGTGTTTTTGCAAGCTCTGTTTTACCCACACCGGTAGTACCAAGAAAGATGAATGAACCAATCGGTTTGCGTGGATCCTGTAAACCAGCACGGCTTCTTCTGATGGCATCTGCAACTGCGGTGATAGCCTCTTCCTGTCCTACAACCCTCTCATGCAAATGGTCTTCCAGCTGCAATAATTTCTCACGATCACTCTGCATCATTTTTGCAACGGGAATACCGGTGGCTTTTGCTACATTTTCTGCTATATCTTCAGCATCAACTTCTTCTTTCAGCAGCCGCTTTTCGTTGGTTTTTTCAAGTTCCTCTGTGTACACAAGAATTTCAGCCTCTTTTTGTTTGACCTTTCCATAACGGATCTCTGCAACAGTTCCATAATCTCCTTCCCGCTCAGCTTTTTCTGCCTGCTGCTTCAATTTTTCAATTGCTGCTTTTGACTGCTGTACTTTTTCCACCAACTCCTTTTCTTCTTTCCATTTTGCTTTGAGCGTATCTCTCTGTACAGAAAGATTTGCCAGTTCAGTATTGAGTTCTTTCATCTTCAGCTCATCATCCTCCCTTTTTATCGCTTCGCGCTCAATTTCCAATTGACGGATCTGTCTTTCCAACTTGTCCAGCTCCTCAGGCATAGAATTCATCTCTAATCGCAATTTCGCAGCACTTTCATCTATAAGGTCGATGGCCTTATCAGGTAAAAAACGATCAGTGATATAGCGATTCGACAATTCTACTGCCGCGATGATGGCTTCATCCTTGATTCTTACGTGATGATGTGTTTCGTAGCGATCCTTCAATCCCCTGAGAATAGATATGGCATCTTCCACACTGGGTTCATCAATAATTACTTTTTGGAATCTTCGCTCCAGTGCCTTGTCTTTTTCAAAATATTTCTGATACTCATTCAAGGTAGTTGCACCAATGGCCCTTAGCTCACCTCTGGCAAGCGCAGGTTTGAGGATGTTTGCCGCGTCCATTGCGCCTTCTCCACCTCCGGCACCTACCAGGGTATGGATCTCGTCGATGAAGAGTATGATCTCTCCCTCACTCGAGGCAACTTCTTTTACTACCCCCTTTAGTCTCTCTTCAAATTCACCTTTGTATTTTGCCCCGGCAATGAGTTGACCCATGTCCAATGCATAGATCAGTTTACTTTTTAGATTGTCAGGCACATCCCCGTTCACGATCCGCATGGCAAGTCCCTCAGCAATTGCAGTTTTACCCACTCCAGGCTCGCCTACAAGTATGGGATTGTTTTTGGATCTTCTTGTGAGGATATGCAGCGTTCTTCTGATTTCCTCATCCCTGCCAATTACAGGGTCCAACTTCCCTTGCCTGGCCATTTCAATCAGGTTTTTGGCATATTTCTCCAAAGCATTGAATTGGGTCTCCTGTGTCTGACTTTTTATTTTTTCTCCTTTTCTTAGTTCCCTGATGGCTTGCTGTATACCGCTTTCAGTTGCACCAGCCTCCCTGATCATTTTTGCAACAGTATCGGCGCCCGACATTAGTGACAGCAGCAAATGTTCGGGGGTAACGAATTCATCTTCGAATTTGGAAACAAGAGATCCGGCCTTCAGCAGAACATTGCTTGCTTCCCTGCTCAAGGCTTGGGCAGGTGATCCTTCGCTTTTGGGTAATTTTAACAAAGCTTCTTTTAACTTTGACTGCAGTACCTGAAGTGATACATTGTTCTTTTTCAAGAGATACTCAACCGGTGAATTCTTTTGTTCAAGCAATGCCAAAAGGATATGCTCAGTCTCAATATTCGGATTTTGGGCATTGAAAGCCAGTTGCTGAGCAGATTGAATCACTTCGGACGCCTGTATCGTAAAGTTGTTTAAATTCATAAACCTATTTTAGTTAAAAAACATCAAACCTTTAACCACCTGAAAAATATGGTAAATATGGCAGGGATTTTATTCAAAACATGTCGCAAATTCAGTCTGACACTCATTTTCATGCTATTGTTGCAGTTCGGCAATTCCCAAACCGACCTCAATGCATTGAATGCAATACTAAAGAAGAATGAAAAACTATTGGGCAAAGAGTATGTGATAGCTGTTCAAAAAGACGGAAAAAATATTTTTCTGAAGGAATCGGAGGAATTCAAACTTAAAACACCAACGCTGATAGCGAGTGCCAGCAAATGGCTCTCTGCAGCCCTGATCATGATCCTGGTTGACGAGGGCAAATTGAAACTGGATGATCCTGTATCCAAGTACATTCCGATTTACGAGAAATACATGAAAGGCTATATCACCATCCGAAATTGTCTCTCCCATACCACCGGCCTGGACACCGATCCTGTTAGTCTCATGAAAATCATCCAGCGAAATAAATTTGAAAGTCTTGATAAAGAAGTGGAATCTTTTGCTGTGAAAAAACTGATTGTTGACAATCCCGGACAGGCATTTGCTTATGGAGGTGTTGGCATAAACATAGCAGGAAGAGTGGCCGAGATCGTTTCTAAAAAAACATTTGACCGTCTTGCAGTGGAAAAACTCTTCAGACCACTCGGCATGCGCACGGCCAGCTTCTACAATGATAATGGAAATGCTTTAAATCCCTCTGGAGGAGCAACATGCTCTGCGTTTGACTATCTGAATTTCATGCAGATGGTTTTGAACAACGGTATGTTCAATGGCAAAAGAGTCTTGAGTGAAAAATCGGTAAAAGAATTACTTTCCATACAATTTCCAGATACCAAAATCCGCTACATGCCCCCTTCCATGAAAGCTTCCGGCTACGCGTTGGGTAATTGGATCATGGAGGAAGACGAAAATGGAAATGGTATCATCTTCTCATCACCGGGACTATTGGGCACCACACCATGGCTTGATACCAAGCGAAAATATAGTGCCATCATCATGATCAAAAGCCTTAACGGAAATGAAAAAATGGAGTTGTATCAGGAAATAAAAAACGCAATTGAATCCGCATTGTAACAAGTCATCAACCAAACATGCAGCTGAATCCGGAACAAAAAACCAAATTGGTCAAAGAAATTGCCAAAAACATTGGTTTTGACGGATGTGGTATTGCAAGGGCAGTTCCTCTCGAAGAGGATGCCAGAAGATTGGAAAAATGGCTTTTGAACGGAAGGCATGGTGAAATGAAGTATCTGGAGAATCACTTCGCCTTGAGAACAGATCCTTCAAAGCTGGTTCCAGGTGCAAGGTCTGTCATAACCCTTCTCTTTGATCACTTTCCAGATGATATTCAGAATCCTTCTCTTCCCAAGATTGCTAAATATGCTTACGGGAAAGACTACCATTTGGTGATCCGCGAAAAACTGAATGAATTTCTTTTCAGACTAAGAGAATCTTTAGGCAATATAGAAGGAAGAGGGTTTGTAGATTCAGCACCTGTGCTGGAAAGAACATGGGCCTACAGAAGCGGTCTGGGCTGGATCGGAAAAAATGGAAACCTGATCAACAAGGGAAAAGGATCTTTTTTCTTTCTGGCAACCCTCATCACGGATCTTGATTTGGAACCTGATGAACCATATGTACAGGATTATTGCGGCACTTGCACCAAATGCATTGATGCTTGTCCCACCGATGCCATCTTACCCAATAAAGAGCTGAATGCAAGTCAGTGCATCTCCTATTACACCATTGAACTTAAGTCAGCTTCTTTACCGGATGAACTTGCCACAAAGGCTGATAACTGGATATTTGGATGTGATATCTGCCAGGATGTTTGCCCATGGAACCGATTCAGCAAACCACATCAGCATCCGGAGCTTCATCCGTACGAAGAAGTGCTGACATTTGACATTGGAAAATGGAAGGCATTGGACAAAGAATCCTTTGCTAGCATGTTCAAAGACTCCCCCATCAATAGAACCAAATGGGAAGGCATCCAAAGAAATCTGAGTCTATTCCGTAAGGAGTGATCACTCCCATTTGAATACTTTGATTGCGGCTGCATATAGCACAACTCCCCATATCAACAGGTATTGAAGTTGAGGCAGGCAATCCCCAAGATGTGCCCCTTCAAAAGCAACATTTCTCATCGCCTGGTTTAAATGTGTCAAAGGCAGTACCCTGCAAAGAGGCTGCAACCAGGCAGGGAAATTTTCAATCGGAAAAAATGTACCTGCGAGGAGAAATTGAGGAAGGGTAACCAGGTTGGCGAATGGAGGAATGGTACTCTCGCTGCTGGCCAGGCCACTCACAATGAAGCCAAAGCCCATGAATACGATCAGTCCTACCAGACTAAGCACCATCAATTCAATGAATGTAAGGAACCCATGGATGAGCGTAAATTTAAAAGCGAAATGTCCAATTAAGAGTATAACAACAGCTGTGATCATTTGAAAAATGATCCTGCCGATACCCTCTCCAAAAACAATATGTTTTCTTTTTATGGGTGTGGCAAAAAATCTCTTCAACACAAGCGTTTGTCTGAGATTGAAAAAAATAAAGGCAACACCGAAAACACCGGCGCTCAACAAGGAGAAGCCGAGTTGTCCTGGTAAAATAAAATCAATGGTTCGGTATTCTCTTCCCGGGAGTGTTTCCTTTTTCATGAAGGCATAGGTCGGACGCTGCGAAAAATTAACCTGATCAAGCTCAGCAATGGTTTGCTGTATAATCGACTGCAACAGACCGATCTTGTCTGCGGCTGCAGTTGAGGTGGTTACTTCAATTACATATTTTGGGAATGCGGCAGGGTTAACAGGAACAACCTTGAGAATTGCGGTCAGATGACCTTTCTCCAGTTCCTGACGAGAAATCTTTAAAGGCTGCGTGATGATCTTCAGGTTTGATTTTTCCAGAAGTTTTTGATAGAGTTCATTGTTGCTGTTTGATGCTGGATCAAATGTGACCCTGATGACAGGAGTGGTTGAACTGAGAAAGCCAAAGACGAGAATGAATATGATGGGAAATAAAAAGCTGAATATAACAGCAGAGGGACTTCTGAAAATTGATTTCAGACTGGCTTTGGCAATGGCCAGCATTGCCCTGTATTGGTTGTATTGTTGGAGTTCTCCCATTAGTGTATATTGAACGTATAAGGCAACATCGCTTTGATCTCTCCAGTTGCGGATTTCATTTCCCGAATCTTCCTGTATATGGCATACTCTTCCTTGCCCAATTCCTTCTCCATATTTGCTGAAACAAAATCACCGGGATATTGTTCCGTTATGTATTCCAGAAAGGATTTGGGTTCAGGATAAACTTTTAGTTTATATTCTTTCAGCCCTGTCATCTTTACCACTTCATCAATTGCCTCCTTTACACCGCCTTCAGCATCTGCCAATCCCAATTTGATGGCTCTCTTACCGGTCCATACCCTCCCCTGAGCGATGCTGTCAACGTAAGCCATTTTTAACTTTCTTCCATCAGCTACACGTTGCTTGAATGTTTCGTAGATCCTGTCTACTTCTTGCTGCACAATAACCTTTTCAGCATCAGACATAGGTCTTGTCACACTCGGCCCATCGGCCATCTCTGCAGTTTTCACCCTGTCAAAACTGACACCCAGTTTATTTTTCATGAAACTTGAGAAATCAGGAATGACTGAGAAAACGCCAATTGATCCGGTGATGGTTCCGGGTTCTACAAATATCTTTTGCGCGTTGCAACTGATGTAGTATCCTCCGCTGGCAGCAACATTACCCATGGAAACCACTACTTTCTTCCCTGCCTTCTTCATCAATTCAATCTCCCTCCAGATGATCTCACTGGCCAGACTGCTTCCACCTGGTGAATTGACCCTGAGAACAACCGCCTTTACAGACCGGTCTGTACGGATCTTCCTTAGTAAAGAAAGGTACTCATCAGACCCTATATCATCTGGTGTTCCTTTTCCATAAACAATTTCACCCTCGGCCACAACCAGAGCTATTTTATCCGATGAATATTTCTCGCTTAGGTTAACTGCCTTTGCATATTTGCCAATAGAGACGAAATTTATTTTCTCCCCTGTGCCAATGGATAATTTTTTTCTGATTTCTTCTTTCACTTCATCATCATACCTAAGACCATCGATGAGCTTCATCTTTAGTGCAGCTTCCGGCCTGCTTACTTTATATGATGCAGCCCAGGTACGCAGACTGTCTTGCGATAGCTTCCTTTCGCTAGCAACCTGTCCGATCATATCATCATACAAATCATTCAACCAGACACCAGTTTGCTCCTTATTCGCATCAGTCATTTTGTTCTCTCTGAAGGGCTCAGTGGCGCTTTTGAACTTACCCGCATAAAAGATTTGGGGTTTGATCTCAAGCCTATCAATCAAATCTTTGAAAAAGACATATTCCACAGCCATACCCTGCCACTCTACCGCACCCTGAGGATGGCAATAGATCTTGTCTGACAAGGATGCCAGATGATAGGCACGCTGGTCGATATAATCACCGAACGCATAAATGAATTTTCCTTTTTCCTTGAAGGCAGACAAAGATTTTTTCAGCTCCTGTGAGGCTGCAAACCCATTGCCATTGCTGTTGAGCTTAAGATAAATCCCTTTTACAAGCGTATCGTTTTTTGCATGGTTGATCAATTGTAGAGTGGTATACAGATCAGGTTTTGTCTCATCTTGCGTAAGTTCTTCAAGCGGATCATTTTTTTTCCTGTCGGAGTATGCATCCCCCAGGTCAAGTACCAATACTGACTTAGGATCAACTTCAACCGTGTCTGTTGCGAGGATTGCCCCCACAATACCAAAGAAAATCAGAAAGATCAGGCCAAAGAAAACAAACAAAGCCAGCAGGCTTGAAAAAAAACCTTTGAAAAAACTTTTCACGTTCAACAATTTTGAATAGCGAAATTAAAGAACTTTACCGGGCCCGGAGGTAACAAATTATGAGTGAGGCTTATTTATTGATAGGTGGCAATTTAGGTGACAGAGAGTTGAATTTAGAACAATCCCGTATCATCATCAACAAATCCTGTGGCAGAATCAAGCTGCAATCTAAAATATACGAAACGGCTGCCTGGGGCAGCATTCCACAACCAGACTATCTCAATCAGGTTTTGCTCATTGAAACCGATCTTGATCCATATGAACTGATGAGGGCTCTGCTGAAAACAGAATTGGAACTGGGAAGAGTCAGAAATGAAAAATTTGGAGCAAGAACAATTGACATTGACATATTGTATTTTGATGACACAATCATTGATGCAGATGAGTTAACCATACCTCACCCCAGGATATCAGAAAGGCGATTTGTATTAACACCACTTGCTGAAATTGCAGAAGAAATGACCGACCCCAAAAACAGGAAAAACATCAAAACCATGCTCTTGGAATGTAAAGATGAACTATCGGTAAGTGAATTTTCCCCCAATGTGCATAAGAATGATCTGTAATTCTTTCAGTCATATTTATGTTTGTATGAATGAATTACAGATTTGTAACCATTGAAGGCAACATTGGAGCAGGAAAAACCACGCTCGCACATCTTTTGGCGAAAAAGTTAAATGCCAGACTGATCCTGGAGGAATTTGCGGACAACCCTTTTCTGGCAAAATTCTATGAGAATCCCGCGCAGTATGCGTTTCCTGTTGAACTGTTCTTCATGGCGGAACGGTATAAACAACAAAAAGATCTTGTAAACCAACAGGACCTTTTTCAAAGCGTAACTATCTCGGATTATTTGTTTACCAAGTGTTTGCTTTTTGCCAAAGTAACCCTTCCGGATGATGAATTCAGACTCTACCAGCGTCTTTTCGAGATCATTCACCAGCAGCTTATTCAGCCAGATCTTTTGATATATCTGCATTCGCCTGTGCACAAGCTTCAGGAAAACATCAGGAAAAGAAACAGGCCCTATGAGCAAAACATACCCAATGATTATCTCTACAACATCCAAGAGACCTACACCCATTACATCAAACAACATAACATCAAAACACTCTACATTGACGTAAGCCAGGCCGACTTTTTGGGCAACGAAAAACACCTGAACGCAGTTTTAGATGCGCTCGAAAAAGAATATTCAGATGGCCAGCATTTCATTTCGTTGAGCTGATTGTTTCAGCGTAAATCACGAACTTCGAAGTAATGAAAAATCTTTTACGCCATAGCAGCATGGCGGCCTTTCTGCATTCCGAGTTCAGATACTATATCATTGCCCGGTTCTTCTTCATCATGGTGCTGACCATGCAGGCCACGCTGATCAGCTGGGAAGTTTTTTCGATAACGAAAGATCCTTTTAGCATTGGGCTGATCGGACTGGTTGAATTTGTCCCAGCTGTTGTCATGGCCATCTACTCAGGCTATATCATTGACAAAAGTGATAAGAAAAAATTATTGCACCTCAGCATTGCCGGCAATTTTCTTCTTACCGTCATCTTCGCATTCATCACGAGTGATCAGGCAAAACTAAGCCTGGACAAAAACACAATGCTTTTACTGATCTATCTGATTGCTTTCATGACCGGCATCGCAAGGGCATTTAGCGGCCCAACTTCATTTGCATTGGTCGGAATGCTGGTGCCCCGTGAAAAACTACCAAATGCGATCAGCTGGCACAGCAGTTCATGGCAGATTGCAGCAGTATCCGGACCAGCCATTGGCGGTATCCTCTATGGAGAAAAAGGAATCACATTTGCTTTCACGATCATGATCATCATGATGAGCTTTGCATTGATTACCCTGTTTTTCATCACTGCCAAACCTTCACCCGAACAAACAGTGAAAGAATCAATGCTGAAAAGTATTCAGGAAGGATTCAGGTTTGTTTGGAATACCAAAGAGATTCTGGGGGTATTGAGTCTTGATCTTTTTGCAGTTTTTTTTGGCGGAGCGACGGCACTACTGCCCTATTACTCAGACATCATACTCAAAACCGGACCCGAAGGCCTGGGCATGCTCAGGTCAGCACCTGGCATAGGTGCAATAGCAATCATGCTGTTGATCAATTTTATCCCGATGAAAAGGAATCAGGGTAAAATCATGCTGCTTTGCGTTGCCGGATTTGGTGCAGCAACCATCGTTTTCGGTATATCTGATATCTTTTGGCTGTCTTTCGGTGCATTGATTTTAACAGGCTTTCTAGATGGCATCAGCATCATAGTGAGGTCAACCATCTTACAATTAAAAACACCAGAAGAAATGAAAGGCCGAGTTTCAGCATTGAACAGTATTTTCATCATTTCCTCCAATGAACTAGGCGCATTTGAAAGTGGTTTTGCCTCAAGGTTGATGGGAGTAGTGCCCTCAGTTGTTTTTGGAGGGATGATGACAATAGGCATCGTTGTCTACAACTGGTTCAAAGTACCTTCGGTTAGAAAAATCGAGTATTGATCAGGTATCCCCAAGACTGGTGAGCTTCTCCATTACATAATAAGCAGCTGGACAAAAAGAGGTGTTTTTTAATGTCAAGGCAGCTCTTTTGATAAAAACATCTTCATCTGTATAGGGAAAACGTTTACAATCTGAGGGTCTATCTTCATAAATCGAGCAATAGTTATCTGTACCCAAAAATGGGCAGGGACTGGATTTAACCACAAAGTCACCCTCTTCATCCAGTTTTAAATAAGTCTCAATAAAAGCACTTTCCTTCATTCCCAACAGTTTGCTGATCCGTTTGATATCCGGTGTTTTGAAACGGGGAGAGTAATTCTTACAACAGTTTGCACAGGCGAGACAATCCACTTTTGAAAAAGCCTCCTGATGAAGGTCAGGCAACTGCGAAAGAACCTGGTTCTTGTTGGCTCTTTTTAGATAAGATTTGTAGGATTTAGACCTCTCTGCAGACTTTTTTTCCCAGTTTTTGAGCAGCTCATCAGACATGTTTCAAAATTACATTCATTTTACAGAGATTTTACTGTTTCACCATTTAATCCACATTCATGATTTTGAATACACAAAGCATACAAATAGTGGTTTGTGCTGTTTAACTTTGCAACCTGTCAGTAAAACAAATCGCAAAAAACCAAATCCATGAATCTTCTTGAGCAGCAGGAAAACGAATTCAGAGCAAGGCATATCGGTCCAAACCCCAATGAAGAAAAAGAAATGCTTGCCCTTATTGGGGAGGCGAGCCTTGATACCTTGACTGAAAAAACAGTGCCTGCCAACATCAGAAACAGAAAAGCACTGAACATCCCTGATGCTATGAGCGAAGCTGCTTATCTGCAACACATCAGGGAGATCGGAGAACTGAATACTGTGGCCACAAATTTTATTGGTCAAGGGTATTACGGAACACATACTCCAAGTGTTATTCTTCGAAATATTTTTGAAAACCCGGGTTGGTATACCCAATACACCCCTTATCAGGCAGAAATTGCACAGGGGAGGCTGGAAAGTTTGCTGAATTACCAAACCATGGTAACTGATCTCACTGCCTTGCCCATTGCCAATGCATCTTTGTTGGATGAGGCAACAGCTGCTGCTGAAGCCATGACCATGTTTTTTAATGCACTCAACAAGCAAGACAACATAGAAAGGCCAAAGTTTTTTGTAGATCAGCATTGCTTTCCCCAAACACTTGACCTGCTGCTCACAAGAGCGATTCCGGTAGGTATTGAGATTGTTGTGGGTGATGCCTCGGCAGCTGAAATAGACACAACATTTTTTGGAGGACTGATCCAATATCCGAACAATCTTGGATCCATTGAAAATCATAAGGAATTCATCAAAAAGATTCATGATGCCGGAGGTTATGTGGTGATGACAACTGATCTGATGGCCCTCACCCTTTTGACTCCTCCCGGAGAACTGGGTGCTGATGCTGCATGTGGATCTGCTCAAAGATTCGGGGTGCCAATGGGGTATGGTGGTCCGCACGCAGCCTTTTTTGCCACAAAGGATGAATTCAAGCGGAATATTCCGGGAAGGATCATTGGAATCAGCATTGATGCTGATGGCAACAGGGCGCTGCGCATGGCGCTTCAGACCCGGGAACAACACATCAAACGCGAGAAAGCAACTTCAAATATCTGCACAGCACAGGCTTTGCTGGCAAATATAGCAGCCATGTTTGCCGTATATCACGGTCCTGAAGGCATTAAAAAGATTTCAAGCAGAATAGCACATTTCACATCAGGAGTTGCCGCGATTCTTAAAGCCAACGGCTTCAAACTTGCCTCAGCACAATATTTCGACACGCTTGCCATAAAAACCTCCAATGCCAAAGAACTCGTTCAAAAGGCAGCATCAGCAAACATAAATCTCAGGTTGATAAATGACGATCATGTTGGGATCAGTTTCGATGAAACCACAACCAAGGCTTCGGTAGAGAAATTGCTTGTTTGCCTGTTGGGTAAAGAGATTGGAGGATTTCAATACCAGGAAGCAGCCATGGATCAAATTCCCGCAGAACACAAAAGAACTTCCCCTTATTTGCTGCACCCGGTTTTCAATAGTCATCACAGCGAAAGCAAGATGATGCGCTACATCAAATATCTAGAAAACAAAGACCTTTCCCTGAATACATCCATGATCTCCCTGGGAAGTTGCACCATGAAACTGAATGCTGCTACGGAAATGATGCCCCTGAGCTGGAGCACGTGGAGCCAGATTCATCCTTTTGCACCTGCTGACCAAACCAAAGGGTATCAATATGTAATTGATGAACTGTCAAAATACCTCTGTGAAGTAACGGCTTTTGATGCCTGCAGCATGCAGCCCAACAGCGGAGCACAGGGTGAATATGCAGGGTTACTGGCCATAAGAGGTTATCATGAATCAAGGGGCGATCATCATCGCAATGTGATGCTCATCCCCATTTCTGCGCATGGAACCAATCCTGCTTCAGCTGTGATGGCCGGCATGAAAGTGGTAGTTGTAAAAGCCCTTGACAATGGATACATAGACACGGAGGACCTAAAGGAAAAAGCCTTGCAACATAGTCACGAACTTGCTGGCATCATGATCACCTACCCCAGCACCTATGGTGTGTATGAAGAAACCGTAAAAGATATTACCGCAATGATACATGAGCATGGCGGTCAGGTTTACATGGATGGTGCAAACATGAATGCACAAGTCGGACTCACTGCTCCCGGGCTGATAGGCGCCGATGTATGCCATTTGAATCTGCACAAGACCTTTGCCATTCCTCACGGCGGAGGTGGTCCGGGTATGGGCCCGATCTGTGTCAAATCTCATCTTGCAGCATTCCTACCTGGGCATGTTCAGTCTCCAGTAGGTAATGTATCTGGCAAAACAGGAACCAATGCAGTAAGTGCTGCTCCTTTCGGAAGTGCGAGTATTTTGTTGATCAGCTATGGTTACATCCGCATGCTGGGTGCTGATGGTGTAAAAGCTTCCACGGAATATGCTATCCTCAATGCAAACTACATGAGGGCCAGGTTGCAGGGACATTATGATGTCTTGTACCTGGGAACCAATGGCACCTGTGCACATGAATTCATTGTAGACCTCAGACCTTTCAAAAAATCAGCTGATATCGAAGCGGAAGATTTGGCCAAAAGACTCATGGACTATGGCTTTCATGCACCTACACTGAGCTTTCCCGTACCTGGAACAATCATGATTGAACCAACGGAGAGTGAAGACAAGGATGAACTGGATCGTTTTTGTGATGCCATGATAAACATTAGAAATGAAATCAGACATATTGAGGAAGGCAGCAGTGATCGAAAAAACAATGTTTTGAAACGCGCACCACATACGCAAGCCAATATATGTTCAAACGATTGGGATAGACCATACACAAGAGAAGAAGCAGCGTTTCCTGTAGACAGATTGAGGAGTAATAAATTCTGGCCAAGCATTGCCAGAGTGAACAACACTTATGGCGACAGAAACCTGATTTGTACTTGTGAGCCGGTAGAGAGTTATGCCCAATAAAAAGTGAAAAAGTTTTCGCGAAAAATTTAGTGATTTCTTCACTGGAAATCATATTCTTCGTAAATTCAAACGAACACTTGCCCCTGTATTAGATTTCCTGAATCTATACAGCTATTTTATTGAATATTATCTAAAAACATGCATTCTTATGGCAAGAAAGCAAGGATTGTACCGCCCTGAATTTGAAAGAGATGCCTGTGGAATTGGTTTTGTGGCCAACATCAAGGGAAACAAAAGCCATCAGGTAATTTCTGATGCCCTGACCATATTGGAAAACATGGAACACAGGGGTGCCTGTGGATGTGAGAACAATACAGGTGATGGTGCCGGTATTCTGATACAGATCCCGCATGCATTCTTTTTTGATGAATGTTTAAAAATGGGTGTTCATCTTCCCCCGTTTGGTAAATATGGCGTTGGCACTATATTTTTTCCCAAAGAAGTCAGATTAAGGGAGGAATGCAGGGATATCTTCAGCAGAGCAGCGGAAGAGCTAGGCCTTGAGCTATTATCATGGCGGAAAGTACCGGTAAACCCGGAAGGTATAGGTTTCACCGCACGGTCAGTTGAACCCAATATCGAACAAGTGTTCATTGCTTGTCCGGATCACATTACCGACCCTATGGCTTTTGAAAGGAAGCTGTTTGTCTTGAGAAATTATGCCAGCCACCTGATCAACAACAGCGTGAAAAAAGACCCCATTGGCTTTTACATTTCATCGCTTTCCTACAAAGTGGTGATTTACAAAGGCCAGCTTACCAGTGGCCAGGTACGTTCGTATTATCCCGATCTCAGCAATAAAAAGGTGGTGAGCGCACTTGGACTCGTTCATTCCAGGTTTGCAACCAATACTTTTCCCTCCTGGAAACTGGCCCAACCCTTCCGCTATATTGCCCATAATGGCGAAATAAACACTTTACAAGGCAATCTTAACTGGATCAAAACCAATGAGAAAGGATATACATCACCATTTTTCTCCAAGGAAGAAATGGAAATGTTATTGCCGCTGATCTCAGGTGACCAAAGTGATTCTGCCAGTCTCGACAATATGATCGAACTGCTAACCATGACCGGAAGATCACTTCCACATGTGATGATGATGCTGATTCCTGAGGCATGGGACGGCAATGAGGATATGGATCCTGTAAAGAAAGCTTTTTATGAATACCATGCTTCCATCATGGAGCCCTGGGACGGACCTGCATCCATTTCTTTTACAGATGGAAGAATGATTGGAGCCACATTGGACAGGAACGGACTAAGGCCTTCACGCTATTGTGTTACTTCAGACGACAGGGTAATCATGGCTTCGGAGACCGGCGCACTTCCAGTTGATCCCTCGCTTGTAATTGAAAAGGGGCGTTTACAGCCAGGTAAGATGTTCATTGTTGATATGGAAGAAGGAAGGATCATCAGTGATGACGAGGTCAAGCAACAAATCTGTGGGCAAAAGCCTTACGCTGATTGGCTGAACAAATACAAGATCAGGTTGAATGAATTGCCAGAACCCAGGGTTATGTTCACCCATCTGGAACACGACCAGGTATTCAAATACCAGAAAGCCTTTGGTTACACTTCAGAAGATCTGGACAACATCATTGCTCCCATGGCAGTAGAAGGGAAAGAACCGGTTGGCTCAATGGGAACAGATGTTCCGCTGGCCATTCTGAGCGATCAACCGCAACACCTCAGCAGCTACTTCAAACAACTTTTTGCACAGGTTACAAATCCTCCGATAGATCCCATCAGGGAAAGGCTGGTCATGTCATTGGCTACGTTCATTGGCAATAACGGCAATATGCTTGTTGAAGACCCCCTGAGCTGCCATACAGTAGCGTTGAAACATCCTGTGCTCACCAACAAGGACCTCGAAAAAATCAGAAGTATTGATACCGGAATATTTCAGGCAAAGACCCTGCAATGTTATTTCAGAGCCGATGGTCAGCCCGGATCGCTGAAAAAAGCAATCGATAGGATATGCAGGTATGCAGTTGATGCCGTAGAAGATGGATTCGAAGTGTTGATCCTGCAAGACAGGGCCATCGACTCTGAGCATGCTCCTATCCCCTCCTTGTTGTCTACAGCGGCAATTCATCATCACCTGATCAGAAAAGGATACAGGGGTAAAGTGGGTATCATTGTGGAAGCCGGTGATGTATGGGAAGTACATCATTTCGCCTGTCTGATTGGATTTGGCGCTACGGCCATCAATCCCTATCTGGCCCTATCTTCCATTAGGGACATGAGGTTGAACGGTAAAATCGATTCAGAACTCGATCCTGAAAAACTCAAGAAAAATTATATCAAAGCGATCAACGACGGATTGCTAAAGGTTTTCTCAAAAATGGGCATATCTACATTGCAATCCTACCAGGGTGCGCAGATTTTTGAGATCATCGGTTTGAACAGAGAGGTTGTAGATAAATATTTTACCGGCTCCGTATCGCGCATTGAAGGTATGGGACTAGACGAGCTCGCCAAAGAAGCATTGGCCAAACACCAGCTGGCATTCAGCAGGAAATCAATTCCGGTAGACCGACTTCCGGTGGGCGGTGTATATCAGTGGAAGCGCAAGGGAGAATTTCATTTGTTCAATCCACAGACCATTCATCTGCTGCAACATTCCACCCGCGTTGGAGATTATGGCATATTCAAAAAATATTCAAGACTGGTCAATGACCAAAGCGAGAAAGCATGCACCTTGAGAAGCATGTTTGAGTTCAACCCTTTGCGAAAGTCTATTTCTATTGATGAGGTTGAACCCGCCGAAAACATTTACAAAAGGTTTGCGACCGGAGCAATGTCATTCGGCTCAATATCCTGGGAAGCACATACAACACTTGCCATTGCCATGAACAGGCTTGGTGCAAAGAGCAACACTGGAGAAGGCGGCGAGGATGAAATCAGGTATAAACCACTTGAAAATGGAGATTCCATGCGTTCCTCCATCAAACAGGTAGCCTCTGCACGATTTGGCGTTACCAGTCAGTACCTCACTGAAGCAGACGAACTGCAAATCAAGATGGCCCAAGGAGCAAAACCCGGTGAGGGCGGACAATTACCGGGACATAAAGTTGACGAGTGGATCGGCAAAGTAAGACATTCAACGCCTGGGGTAGGATTGATCTCTCCTCCCCCGCACCATGATATTTACTCTATTGAGGATCTGGCACAATTGATCTTTGATCTTAAGAATGCTAACCGCAAAGCCAGGATCAGCGTCAAGTTGGTTTCAAAAGCAGGTGTTGGAACCATTGCGGCAGGCGTAGCGAAAGCAAAAGCAGATGTGGTACTTGTATCAGGTCACGATGGAGGAACGGGTGCATCACCCATGAGTTCTATCAGACATGCAGGACTACCCTGGGAACTCGGACTCGCAGAGGCACAACAAACCCTCGTGAGAAACAAATTAAGATCAAGGGTAGTATTGCAAACAGATGGTCAGCTTAAAACTGGCAGAGATGTTGCAATTGCAACTTTGCTGGGTGCAGAAGAATGGGGGGTAGCCACAGCAGCGCTTGTTGTGGAAGGATGCATCCTGATGCGCAAATGTCACTTGAACACTTGTCCGGTTGGCGTTGCCACTCAAGATCCTGAATTAAGAAAGAGATTCAATGGAGCTGCTGAGTATGTTGTCAACTTCATTCAATTTCTAACCAGGGAGTTGAGAGAAATTATGGCAGAAATGGGATACAGAACCATTGAAGAAATGGTTGGTCAATCAGAGGCTTTGAAAATCAGGGATGATGTGAAACATTGGAAGTATAGCAAACTGGACCTCTCCCCTATACTTTACAAGGAACCTTCTGATGCCTATACCGGAATTTACAAACAAGAGGAACAGGATCATGGCATTGCAGATGTTCTTGATTGGAAATTGATCAGTGATGCAGAACCAGCCCTTTCAAAAGGAGAAAAAGTGATCATTTCATCAGATATCAAAAATACTGACCGCACAACCGGCACAATGCTCAGCAATGAGATCACAAAGAAATATGGTGCAGTCGGATTACCTGATGATACGATAAGACTGAAATTCAAAGGAACAGCGGGACAAAGTTTTGGAGCATTCAATACAAATGGCGTAACACTTGAACTAGAGGGTGATGCAAATGATTATTTTGGAAAGGGATTGAGTGGGGCTAAAATGATAGTCTATCCGCACAAGGAATCTAAGTTTGTTCCTGAGGAAAATATTGTTATTGGCAATGTTGCCTTCTATGGCGCCACTTCTGGAAAAGCTTTCATCAGAGGAAAGGCTGGGGAGCGCTTTGCCGTAAGAAATTCTGGCGCCACTGCGGTTGTGGAGGGTGTTGGAGACCATGGCTGTGAATACATGACAGGAGGCACCGTTGTGATACTGGGTAAGACAGGAAGGAATTTTGCTGCAGGGATGAGTGGGGGAATTGCCTATGTATATGACGTCGAAGGACAGTTCCGCGACTTGTGCAATCCAGAAATGGTAGATCTTGACCCAATGGAAGAAGAGGATATTACCGTACTCACCCAATTATTGGAGGAACATACCGCTGCAACTGGAAGTACTGTCGGAAAATTTATTCTTTCAGATATGGAAAACCAGCGATCCCAATTCATCAAAGTTTATCCAACAGATTATAAGAAAGTGATGCAGACACAGAGAAACGGATCTGCAGCAGTAACAAAATAACAGAACATGGGAAAACCTACAGGATTTATAGAGTATACAAGGGTGAGCCCGAAGAAAACTTCCCCGGATGAAAGGATTGGAAACTTCAATGAGTTTGTGAAGCCTTTTGAGCCGGAAGTACTTAATCAGCAGGCTGCAAGGTGCATGAACTGCGGTGTTCCTTTTTGTCATAGTGGATGTCCGCTCGGCAATATCATCCCGGAGTTCAACGACGCCGTGTACCGACAAAGCTGGGAGGAAGCTTACGAGATATTGATTTCAACAAATAATTTCCCTGAATTCACCGGCAGGATCTGTCCGGCTCCATGTGAGAGCGCTTGTGTGCTTGGCATCAATCAGCCTCCGGTTAACATAGAAGAAATAGAAAAACACATCATCGAAATTGCGTTTGAAAAAGGTTATGTAAAACCCAGGACACCTGTTTTAAGAACAGGAAAAAAGATCGCAGTGATAGGCAGCGGTCCTGCCGGACTTGCCGCTGCTGCACAACTCAATCAGGCAGGTCATACTGTAACGGTTTATGAAAGAGACGAAAGGCCGGGTGGATTATTGCGGTATGGCATCCCTGATTTCAAACTGGAGAAAAAAATCATTGATAGAAGAATTGCAGTCATGGAAGAAGAGGGCATCACTTTCAGGTGCAATGCAAACGTAGGAGTGAATGTAAGCATCAATGATCTTTTAAGGGAAAGTGCAGCGATTGTACTTGCCGGCGGATCAACGGTGCCCAGGGATCTCAATGTTCCCGGAAGAGCCAGTAAGGGCGTGCATTACGCCATGCATTTTCTTAAGCAGCAGAACAAAAATGTTTCCAGTGCTGATCCTTTTGCACACCCCAGCATAGAAAGCAATGTTGCCAATGAGGTTATTTCTGCTACTGGTAAAAATGTAGTTGTCATAGGTGGTGGCGATACGGGAAGTGATTGCGTTGGGACATCCAACCGCCAGGGTGCCAAAAGTGTAACCCAATTCGAACTTTTGCCCAAACCTCCCGAAGGGAGAACCTCAATGATGCCATGGCCAACTTATCCGATGGTTCTAAAGACTTCCAGCTCTCATGAGGAGGGATGTGAAAGGCAATGGGCAATAGCCACAAAGGAATTCGTTTGTGATAAAAACGGAAACCTTACTGCACTGAAAACCATTGAACTGGAATGGACATCAGAAGACGGGAAACCTTCAAAATTCATGGAGAAAGCAGGATCAGAAAAGATCATTCCCTGCGAATTGGTGCTTTTGGCAATGGGTTTTGTTCACCCCCAAAAGGAAGGATTGATTGATGAGCTGGATGTAGAATTGGATGAAAGAGGGAATGTAAGAGCTACTGAGAAAGAGTTTAAGACTTCTATTGCGAAAATTTACACTTGTGGCGACATGCGGCGTGGACAATCGCTCGTAGTCTGGGCAATAAGCGAAGGCAGAGAGTGTGCCAGAAAAGTTGATGAATATCTTATGGGAGAGTCATTGCTTGAATCAAAAGACAGTAGACTTTTGTTTAACTAAGATTACGATATTTAATAAAAGAGAAGGCCTGAGATTCATCAGGCCTATTTTTTTCAATAATTTATATATATATATTTTCTATATGTATTAATGAAAAACCATGTTGATAAATAGTATAAAATGTATATAAGTTCATTATCATCTGATTTACAATTATTTAGATTATTTTAATATTCATATTATATATTTTTATATATAACTTATTTAAAGTTTTAGGGTTACTATTCTATATCTTAGCGATTAATACTGATTGTTTAACCAAAATTTCTGTTTTATGAATTCAAAAATCGTGAGAGACAGGTTACCGTTTATTATTCTGGCTCTTTTATCCATTGCTGCAATCTTCGTGCCCGTATTACCCAACTTTGAAGACAAGGATGGCGTATATGTTGGGGCAGACATTACCTGGATTTTAATTGCCACAGCACTGGTTTTTTTAATGACCCCTGGGTTGGCATTCTTTTATGGGGGCATGGTGCACAGAAAAAATGTGATCTCCACGATGATCAAAAGTACAGTAGCCGCAGGAGTGGTTAGTGTTATTTGGATAACCTTTGGATATAGTTTGTCATTTGGTGATACTATCGGTGGTTTTATTGGTAATCCAATGACACATTTCTTCTTCAAAGATGTGAACAATACTGCACCATGGAGCCTTGCTCCTACTATACCCAAAACTTTATTTGCCTTGTTTCAGCTGATGTTTGCCATCATAACGCCAGGGTTGGTAGTTGGTGCACTGGCAGAAAGGGTAAGATTTACCTCATATATTTTATTCATTGTTTTGTTCAGCATTCTGGTGTATGCCCCACTGGCACACTGGAGCTGGCACCCTGATGGATTCCTGTTCAAAATGGGAGCCCTTGATTTTGCTGGTGGTACAGTTGTTCATATCTCTGCAGGTTGCGCAGCTCTTGCAGGGGTGTTGGTATTGAAACGCAGAAAAGCTCATCTTGAAGGTGCTGAAATTCCTCCTGCCAATGTACCCTATGTATTGATTGGAACTGGCCTTCTGTGGTTTGGATGGTTCGGCTTCAATGCTGGTTCAGCATTGGGTGCTAATGGACTTGCTGTATCCGCATTTGCAACAACAAATACTGCAGCTGCTGCAGCTGGACTTTCCTGGATGTTTTTTGATGTAATGAAAGGCAAGAAGCCTTCTGTTATGGGCTTCTGTATAGGGGCAGTGGTTGGACTTGTGGCCATTAC
This sequence comes from Chitinophagia bacterium, assembly GCA_046309555.1. GTDB lineage: Bacteria > Bacteroidota > Bacteroidia > Chitinophagales > Chitinophagaceae > Pollutibacter. The sequence continues at coordinate 23,241 of JBKCOY010000108.1, read as the reverse complement.
ACCTGGTGCAGGATTTGTTGGCATTCCACAAAGTATTTTCATTGGAGTAATCTCAGCCATCATCTCAAATATTGCTGTTCACTACAAACAAAAATCAACTTTAGACGATACACTTGATGTTTTTCCTTGTCACGGACTGGGTGGCATTGTAGGCATGGTTCTTACTGGAGTTTTTGCAACAAAAGCAGTGAACAGTGCCGGTAATGACGGACTTTTCTATGGTAATGTTGACTTCTTCATCACACAGGTAAAAGCAATGGGCATTGCCGTTATATATTCATTTGTTGTCTCTTACATCATCTTCAAATTCATCAACATCATTCAGCCACTCCGTGTGAGCGAAGAAGAAGAGGAATTGGGCCTTGATGCTACCCAGCATGATGAAAAATATGGCAGAAACCCACAAAAAGCATAAGCAAACAAGGGTACAGCTCGGGGTGGTGTTGGACTAGAACATTCACCCTGCCATACCCTCTTTTAGAACTAAAAAACCAAAACAATGTTACGAAAACTTTACTTTCTGTCAGTAGCCTTTTGTCTCCCAATGGTCATTTTAGCACAAACCCCTGAGAAAAAGGAAGAAAAAAAATCCCCATTGGTTTTTACCGGATCTGCAGATGGTTATTTCAGATCTGATTTCAGCGGTACCCCTTCCAACAATAAAACTTCTTTCACCAACACCAACAACAAACTGGCATCGGGTATCATTTCTGCCAAAGCTGATCTAACGCTTGGCAAATTCAGCTTTACGGCTGACCTCGGAGCCGGTAAAAGAGCAAGCGAGTTTGCCTATAACGACAAAGGCGCGCTATCATATGTCAAACAACTTTATGCTTCACTAACCTTTACAGACTGGTTAAAACTTACTGCTGGAACCTGGGCTACCCATGTTGGATATGAAGTTGTTGATGCTTATGTAAACAGGAACTACAGCATGTCTTACATGTTTTCCTATGGCCCTTTCCTGCATACCGGAGCCAAAGCGGATCTTACATTTGGAAAAACAGGATTGATGATCGGTGTTTCCAAACCAACAGATTACAGAAAATCTCCTGACGGCAGCAAATCAGCATTGCTTTTACAGTTTTCACAAGCAATCTCTGACGATACTAAGCTCTACGTCAATTTTGTAGGCGGTAAAAGACCTTCCGATAATGCCAGTGTTAATCAGTTCGATGTGGTTTTCACAAATAAATTCACTGACAAATTCAATATCGGCATCAATGGCACCTTAAATAACACAGGTGGAAAAAGTTGGTCAGGATTGGCCACATACCTGAATCTAGACCCTACTGCAAAGCTTGGACTTACGCTCAGAACAGAACTTTTTAACGACAAAAATCAGCTGAGTGCGCTGGGTTCAGCTCCGGTAGGTGCCAGCATTTTTGCCAATACACTTTCAGCAAATATCAAATTAGGCCCGATAACCATCATTCCGGAGATCAGGGTTGAATCTGCAGGAGCAAAAGTATACACCAACAAATCAGGATCTGCACAATCAGGATCAGGAAGTTTCCTGGTTGCTGCAGTTTACAAATTCAGCAAATAATTTTTGGGTTAATAGCGCTCTAGAGGGTGGCCAATTGGTCACCCTTCATTTTTTTCTGAAAAATATTCTCAGGGGCACTCCTTTAAAATTGAATTTATCCCGAAGCTGATTTTCTAGATAGTTACGATATGGAGTTTTGATATCATCAGGATAATTGGTAAAAAATGCAAAGCTGGGTACAACAGTTGGTAGCTGAGTGATAAACTTGATTTTTACAGAATTACCTCTTACAACAGGAGGATGATAGGCCTCAATGGCTTTGAGCATCTCGTCATTCAACTTTGATGTCTGAATTCTTCTTCTGCGATTTTCATCAACCTCTAAAGCAGTTTCAATCACTTTAAAGACCCTGGTCTTTTCTTTTGCAGAGATAAACAGCACCGGAACATCCGTAAAAGGGGCAAGTCTTTTTTTCAACTCTTTTTCATAATCCTTGGCTGTATTGGTAGCTTTCTCTACAAGGTCCCATTTGTTAACCAGAAAAACAATGCCCTTCCCTTTTTTAGCTGCCAGCGAAAAAATGTTCAGGTCTTGTTGCGCAATACCCTTTTCTGCATCAATCATCATCAGACATACATCTGCCTCATCTACAGCCTTAATGGCCCTGATCACAGAATAAAATTCAAGGTCTTCATGGACTTTCGTCTTCCTCCTGATGCCTGCAGTATCAATCAGGATAAATTCCTTTTGAAAGAGATTATAGTGTGTATGGATGGTATCTCTCGTTGTTCCGGCAACATCACTCACAATTGTCCTTTCGGTTCCTACCATTGCATTCAGCAAAGATGATTTACCAACATTGGGTTGTCCGATGATGGCGATTTTTGGAAGATCTTTATCAGGCTGAACAACATCCTGTGTGATCAGCTTTGCTACTTCGTCAAGAATCTCCCCTGTACCACTTCCTGAAATAGAAGACAGGAAAAAAGTATGTTCAAATCCCATAGAATAGAACTCAGTGGCATCCAGCATTCTTGCGCTATTATCAACTTTGTTGACAACAAGAAATACAGGCTTTTTGGAGGGCCTCAATATACCAGCCATTGCTTCATCCAATTGTGTGATTCCAGTGGTGACATCACACATGAAAATGATCGCATTGGCTTCTTCAACAGCAATGTGTACCTGTTTCCTGATTTCTCGTTCAAACATGTCTTCGCTACCGTGAACAAAACCACCCGTATCAATAACGTTGAAGGTCTTGCCATTCCATTCTGAAATTCCGTATTGACGATCTCTTGTTACACCCGGCGTGTCTTCTACAATAGCCTTTCTTTGTTCAAGCAAACGATTGAACAAAGTGCTTTTTCCCACATTGGGACGACCTACTATCGCTAAAGTAAAACCAGACATGAATGATAATTTGCGGGGGATTGGACGCGAAAGTATCGAAAGTGCACGACTTATTGCGCTGATCTTCGCTGATTATTGACGTATTGTATGAATTTAACAGCATCTTCTTCTTTGTTCAGCTTTAATTTGTTTGATTTTATCCAAGCCTGAAGTTCTGAAACCCTGGGAAGGAACTGAAGAATCTCATCCTCACTTAATTTTTTCAATCTTTCTACACGCTTGTTTCCACGCAAGAAATAATCATTTTTATCAGTAAAATAGTACCGCTTCAACGTACCGAACAAAGAATCTGCTTGGGAAACTGTTCTGGTGGAAACCTTTAATAATGAAAGCTCACCATTGTAAAGCTCAACAGCATATTTTCGGGAACCACTATAGCTTACGTTTATCTCAGGGATATCATTCACATAAGACACATAACGTTTTCCTTCTACACTTGATTCTTCAAAAACAATCTTGGATATACTTCCATCATCAGCCAGTTCCTCCCCTTTTGCATTTTTATAGTGAACCTCATGCGTAGCAAGATTAAGTTTGACCTGATAGGATCCGAATGATTTACCACTGGAATGATACAACGTTGCTGTCTTCCAATCATCAAAAAGAAAAGCACTCCCTTTTATCTTTTCATAAGGAAGACGACTCCCTGATCCAGTCAGACCATAAACGATCAGTGACCCATCACGGGTTGAACCCGATGGTCCTTGCTCAATCATAAGTTGTGCAGAAGCAAAACCGACGCTAAACAATGCAAAGAACAGTAAAGCAATAACTCTATATGGCATAAAGATGATGATTGATTGTTAGCTGTTGTATCCGTATTCTTTTAAATAGGTTTCATTGTTACGCCAGTTGCTTCTCACCCTCACAAACAGTTCAAGAAACACTTTGGTATCAAGAAATTTTTCCAGTGATTGCCTGGATGACATACCCAGCTTTTTGATCATGGCTCCACCATTTCCAAGGATAATTCCTTTTTGTGACTCCCTGTGTACGACGATGTCTGCTGAGATCTTGATCAGTGTTGTTTTTTCTTCAAATGCAGTAACAACAACGGTTGTCTGATATGGTATTTCTTCGTCGAAAAGTTCAAATATTTTTTCCCGGATCAATTCTCCTGCGAAGAATCGGGTTGGCATATCGGTAAGTTCATCTTCCCCATAATATGGAGCACCCTCCGGAAGCAATTCAATGATTGTTTTTAGTAAGATGTCGATATTCTTTCCGGTTTTTGCTGAGATACCAACGATCTTTTGAGCATAGGGTTTATCACTAAAAAAAGATAGTAATCCCTCAAGCTTCTCGGGATTCACTTTATCAATTTTATTGATCACCAAAATGGATTTCACCTTAAGAGAAAGTGAGGAAAAGATGGCATCTAGTTCAGATGGATCATCCTTGGGATCTGCCACTAGTAAACAAACATCTGCATCTTCCATACTCGAACGCACTGCCTCCATCATCTTCTCATGAAGCTTATATTTTGGTTCGATGACACCAGGAGTATCAGAAAAAACGATCTGGTGATCAGGTCCATTTACAAATGCCCTGATACGGTGACGGGTTGTTTGAACTTTTGATGAAACAATTGCAAGCTTTTCACCTACCAATGCATTCAACAGTGTGCTTTTGCCTGCGTTTGGCTTACCTACAATATTGACAAATCCTGATTTCATGTGACAGTGCAAAGGTAACAAGTAAAATTTCTTTTGAGGGTAAGAGATATTGGCGTAGATTTGCATCGCGAAGTAGAGCAGCGGTAGCTCGTCGGGCTCATAACCCGAAGGTCGCTGGTTCGATCCCAGCCTTCGCAACAAAAAATCCCGCTTCTGCGGGATTTTCCATTTAAAGACCCATCTATCAATTTCCTTTTTTTACACTGGAAGCACCTGTCGCCTTGTGTTCAATGTGTTTGGGGTTACCAAAATAGGTAATATTAGAAGCACCCGTAGCATTCGCTTTGATATGCTCAGTAATACCAATTTTGATGTTGGAGGCTCCCGTAGCAGAAAGATCTGCACTTTTCACGGTAAAAGCTGATGCTTTTAAGCTACTTGCACCCGTTAGTCGAGCTGTTATGCTGTTTGCTTTACCATTCATCTCAATATCAGAGGCTCCCGTGCAACTCAAATTCAATGTATTGCATTGAATCTTGCCAACAAGATCGCTTGCACCTGTAAAATCTAATTCCAGGGCATCTGCTTTCAATAAATCAACCAGAACAATATCAACCGCACCAGTAGCAGATATTCTATTCAGGGTGGGCGAAGAAATATAAATCTTGAACTCATGGTCTCTCCCCCACCATTTGATCCCACTGCTTTCGAGGCTAATGTTTAGAACTGAGCCTGAAACTTTGGTCACAATGTTATCACGAGCATCCGTAGTGTTTGCACTAACGGCAACCCTGTTCTCGGAGCTGGATGAGTAATACACTTTGAATGGGCCCCTGATGATTAACGAATTGAAATTTGAAATATCCCTGATGACTGCATTGGGGTCTTGCAACAGAATTTTATCCTGACTGCGACTGAGTAAACCTGCAATGATAAAAACCGGCAACAGAAAATATTTCATCATCATGAATAATTTGTAACCATTAAACGTAAGTGTCATGCAAAAGTTACAATTAAAAAAATATTTATAAATGACTGATATCAGCAGATTTCATAATTTTGTTTTGTTCCCGGGGTGCACTGGATTTCCAGGGCTGAGATCAAACCCGTAGAACCTGATCAGGATAATGCCTGCGCAGGGAAGGAAGACCCTCTCTATCCTTTCCTGTTTTTGTCACTAAAAAACAAAAACAGTATGAAAAAGACAATTTTTATTTTTGGGCTCTCTTGCCTTTCACAGCTTCTCTTTTCCCAGAATATTAAGACCCAAAAAGACAGCAGCACTGCAGCAGCCCCCAAACTGATGCCCGAAATTGAAATACGAGCTGTCAGGGCATCAAAGGACTATCCATTCCCGCAAACCATCATCAACAAGAATGAAATCGTCAGGAAGAACCTCGGACAGGACATCCCTTTTCTTCTTAATCAGGTTCCCGGTGCCGTTGCCAATGCAGATGCAGGAAATGGTATTGGTTACACCGGCTTGAGGATCAGGGGAACAGACCCAAACAGGATCAATTTTACCCTTAATGGTATTGCCTACAATGATGCTGAATCACAAGGTGTTTTTCTTGTTAATTTACCAGACATCTTATCATCCACAAATAGCATTCAGATACAAAGAGGAGCAGGTACCAGTAGCAATGGAACAGGAGCCTTTGGTGCTACCGTCAATCTTCTAACCAATGAGGTGCATGAGAAACCTTACGGAAGTATTAACAACAGTTTCGGTTCGTATGATACACGAAAACATACCATCAAAGCCGGAACTGGATTATTGAATAAACAATTTACCATTGATTTCAGATTGTCATCACTTCATTCTGACGGATATATTGACAGAGCCAGCAGTGATTTAAATTCTTATTATTTTTCTGCGGCAAGTGTCAAAGAAAACTCATCTCTGCGGCTGAATATTTTTTCTGGAAAGGAAAAAACATATCAGGCATGGTATGGGGTTCCAGAGGAAAATCTAACAACCAACAGAAAGATCAATATTGCTGGAACCGACAAATCTGGGGACCCCTATGACAATGAAACAGACAATTATCAGCAAACACATTACCAACTATTTTACAACAAAAAAATAAACACAAATCTCAATTTCAATGCAGCAGCTTTCACCACAACAGGAAAAGGTTATTATGAGCAATATAAGGCTGAGCAGAAATTTAGCAAATATGGATTAGCAAACCCCATCATCAATGGTAACACAATCACCAAAACTGATCTGATCAGACAACTTTGGCTTGACAATATATATTTTGGCAGCAATCTTTCATTTCAATATAAAAAAGACAACAGGGAAATCATTACGGGTGGAGGTGCCAGCCAATACAATGGGAATCACTTTGGTAAAATTATTTGGTCTGACATTGGCATACCGAAAGATAAAATTTGGTATGATCATGATGCTTCAAAAAACGAACAACATTTCTTTACCAAATGGATGGAAAAAGTTGGCAAATTCTACTTATTTGGTGACTTGCAATTCAGAAATGTAGGGTATAGGATCGACGGATTCAGAGACAACCCAAATTTGAACTCCAACAACAAGTGGCTATTTGTTAATCCAAAAGCAGGTGTACGCTATACTGCCAATAATATTTCGGCTTTCGTATCCTACGCAAAGGCATCAAAGGAACCCAACAGGGATGATTTTGAGGCCGGGGCAAATGAAATTCCCAAACCAGAGACATTACACGATTTTGAAGGAGGAGTTGAAAAAAAACTTGGTAACCTTTTGTTATCTGCAACAGTATATCACATGCGCTACAAAGACCAACTGGTTCTTACCGGAAAGATCAATGATGTTGGTGCTTATGCCCGAACAAATATTTCAAAAAGTTACCGCACAGGCATTGAACTTGAAACGAATCTTACGATAACCAAATGGATGATCTTCAACAACAATGTAGCCTTCAGCAGGAACAGAATTAGGAATTTTACCGACTATGCTGACGACTATGCAGCAGGTATCCAATTACAGACTGCTTATCAAAATACAGAGATAGCTTTCTCTCCTTCCATTGTAAACAATTCCGTGCTGACTGTCAAATTTTCAAAGAACACAGAAGCAAGATGGATGTCCAAATATGTAGGTAGACAATATTTAGACAACACCGGTCGTATCAATAGAAGCCTAGATCCATTCTTGGTTCAGGACCTGATATTGAACTTCAACATTCCAGTTAAAAAACTTAAAAGTCTTGATTTGATCATGCAACTCAATAACCTCTGGAATAAGCTGTATGCTCCCAATGGATATACATATACCTACTATCTTGGTCGGACTGAATTCATCAACAATTATTACTACCCTATGGCTGAAAGAAATTTCATGATAGGACTCAACCTTGACTTTTAGGCCCGTTCTTACGATTAGGCAGCTTATTGTAAAAAATGAACTGCCAGAGATCATGCAATTGATGCATAGCAATTAATCTTGCATCAAATGCTATAGTATGAGTAAAGTCAATTTATTTTTTCTGCTCATGGTGACGATCTTATTTTCACCAAGTTGTGAAACAACACAGAAAGTAACATATTCATGGAAAAATCCTTCATTCAACGCAGAGAAGCAATATAAAAAAATATTTTTGGCAGCACTGGTTAACAACCCACATGTGAGAACCCACCTTGAAGAGGAAATGGGAAAGGCTGCAACAGCAGAAGGATTGATCAATGAACATAGTCTTGATTATTTTCCCATATCATTTAGGGAGAATACACCAACCTCTCGAGAGAAAATGATGGCAAAGATCAAGGAATTAGGATGTGATCTCATCTTTACGATTACACTGGTAGACAAACAAAGTGATACCAGATATGTACAATCAGGTCTTGGCTTTTATGGGCCCTTCCCTGCCTATGGATTGCAATTCAGAGGGTTTTACAGTTATTGGTATCCATACTATCACGACCCCGGATATTATGTTACTGATAAGACATATTCCATGGAAGGAAATCTTTTCGATGCAGAAACTGAAACATTGATATGGTCCGTTCAAACCAAGACAATAAATCCTGAATCAATTGAACGATTCAGCAGCACATTGGTTTCGATGATGCTGGAAAAGGCATTGAACGACTTGAGTGCGGTAAAGTGATCAGAAAGGAAAGTGTTCTTTCCATGAAAGCATGCCACCTACAACATTGACAACATTGGTGAAACCCATGGTTTCCAATACCAATGCAGCCTGGCCGCTTCTGTTTCCGCTTCTGCAATACAGGATCACTTCTTCCTGCTTAAACTGCTCTATCGAATCTGTTTCTCCAATCCTAATGTCACCAAGCGGGAGTAATATACCACCTATGTTAAATTCATCATGCTCATGGGGTTCTCTTACATCTACGAGATTGAGCTTCTCATCATTCTGAATTCTTTCCTTTAATTGTTTTACGTCAATGGTTTTCATTGTATAAATTTAAGAAATCATGGTTTATTCTTGATGGGTAACAACAAACTATCTGGTCGCTTTTCAGGCTTCAGTGCTGACAACCTCAAGTCCATCAATTGTCCTGATCTTATCGTATTTGCCTGATGCGCCTGATCATACGGCATTGGGTTTTGCCAGTAGATAAACCCTGATGCAGTATCAGTAAGGTTATCATCCAGGATAACAACACCTGTATTGAGTCCATTCACATCCAGTACAACCCTGGCCTCTGTATAAGTAAGCCCAAAAAGATCAGGAACAGCAACCTCATCCCCTCCCAATCCTGATCCAATGATGAGATCTATAAGAGATCCCATCCTGATTGGAGTTCCTGGTTTGATTGAATTCCCTTTGCTTAATTGATCTTTGACAGCATTTTTAGCAATATCCGGGATGAAGGTGGTATCCCCCATTTTTAAACCAATGGATTTAAGTTCAAGAAGGGCATTCCGAAAACTCATACCGATCAGGTTAGGCATGGCAATGGTTGGAGGCACTGTGCAATTCACAGTCAGATAGATCAATCGATTAACCTTAACAGTAGCTTCCGGTTCAGGAAATTGTTTGATGATGATGTTAGGAGGTAAACTATCAACATAAATAGAGTCTTGTATTACCACTTCAAACCCCTTATTTTCCAGGTCACTTAAAACTGCATCATATTTTTTGCCTTTTACTTCAGGAACAACTAGGTATTCACCATGATTGGTGATCACATTCAGCATCAATAAGAAACCAGCAACCACCACCAAAGACAGCAGGATACCAGCTAGTATATTTTGCCAGAGAGGCCTGTCGGTGATGAAGCGAACATTCATGGTCTGATTTTTTTGTATGCCAGTGCGTCATCAATCAACATACTGTAAAAATCTTTCAATACCATTCCGGCAGCTGCTACCTGCTGTGGTACAATGCTGGCGGCACTTTGACCAGGAACTGTATTGATTTCAAGGAGATAAGGCTCAGCTGTTGCTTCATTGAAAATAAAATCCATTCTTACCACTCCTCGGCAGTTGAACACAGCATAAATGCCTTTGGCAGCTGTTCTGATTTTCTCTGATATATCTTCACTGCAATTGGCTGGTGTCTCTTCCGTTGATTTACCCTTGTATTTGGCTTCAAAATCAAAAAAAGCATTGTCTGTCATTACCTCTGTAAAGGGAAGAGTAATGATCTGGCCCTCAGATCTGAAAACACCGATGGTAAATTCTCGCCCACCAATGTATTCCTCAACCAAAACCTGATCATCCTCACGAAAGGCTTTTTCCATAGCCTCATCCAAATGTGAAGGTTCATCCACTTTGCTCATGCCTATACTGGATCCACCATTATTTGGCTTTACAAAAACGGGAAAGTGGAGCTCTGAAAGCTTGTCCTTACTGTAACTATGTTTGAAAATGTGTATAGATCTTGCTACCCGATAGCCTGCTGCCCCTGCAATGGCCACTGTATATCGTTTATTAAATGTAATTGCTGATGTAGTTGCATCACAAGATGTATAGGGCAACCCTATCAGATCAAAGTATCCTTGAAGTTTGCCATCTTCCCCCGGCGTACCGTGTATACCAATAAATACTGCGTCAAATAGAATCTTTTTCCCATCAATATGCAGACTGAAATCTGATTTGTCGACTTCAACTTTATTTCCGTTTGCAAGTGGGTGAAACCATTCCGAAGGGGTAAGATCAATCCTATAAACATCAAATTTATCTCTGTCGATGTTCTTTTCAATGGTGATCGCGCTTTTATAGGAGATCTCCGCTTCAGCTGAATACCCGCCTGTAACAAAAGCAATTACTGGTTTTTTCATGCCCTGCAAATATAAGAAAAGGTGAAGGCATGCACGATACCTTCACCTTTTACAATTGGAAAGATTAGGTTAAATATGAAGCTTTTCTTTCTTCGCCATCAATTCATCTACAGTCTCCTTGTACATGTCATCAGGAATACAACAGTCAACCGGGCAAACTGCTGCACATTGCGGCTCCTCATGGAAACCCTGACACTCGGTGCATTTGTTTGGCGTGATATAATAGGTATCGTTGGCGATGGGTGAATTTTTCTGATCAGCATCCACTGAAGAGCCATCCATGAGTGTGAATGATCCCTTTACAGTTGTTCCTTCAGAAATCGCCCATTCTACTCCACCTTCGTAAATGGCATTGTTTGGACATTCGGGTTCACAAGCCCCGCAGTTGATACATTCGTCAGTGATCTTGATTGCCATGATTTGTGTATTTTTTTTAGCTTGAAAATGGGTCTACTTTTGCAAAACCCTATCGGGAAATAAAGATATTGAAGAATCTGAACTTTTGAAAATGAATTTGTCAAAAAGAATTGAACTGTTGGTTGCACTCGGAGAATACCTCAAAGGGGATGATCATGAAATCCACTCCTTACGGGAAAAAGCCCAATTCGAAAACAAATGGTTTACCCCACAATACTCCTCAATCGCCGGAAAAAATATAGCTGAAAATATCCTGCAGGGTGATCAATTGCGGAAATTTGCCGACCAATACAAGGTAACCGATACACTGGCGGATAAAACAGTCGGGCTGATCATGGCCGGAAACATACCATATGTTGGCCTGCATGATATTGTTTGCATCATTCTGGCTGGGCTGAAACAAAGAATCAAAGTTTCATCAAAAGATACTACCCTGACACAGGATCTTGTTAACAAGCTGTATTCATTGGATACAAGCCTAAAGGAAAGACTGACCCTGGATGATATGCTCAAGGGATGTGATGCCTACATTGCTACCGGGAGTGACAACAGCGCTCGCTATTTTGAATTCTATTTCTCAAAATACCCCAATATCATCAGGCGAAACAGGACCTCCGTTGCGATACTGGATGGCACAGAATCATCTGAAGAGCTTGAAAAGCTTGCTGATGACATCCAGCTCTATTTCGGTCTAGGCTGTAGGAATGTAACCCAACTGCTGGTTCCTGCTCAATATGATTTCATACCCTTATTGAATGCCCTGAGGAAATACGACCACTACCGGGAACATGATAAATACAGGAATAACCTTGATTACCAGCTTACCATAGCCATCATGAACAACCGGTTTTATATGACCAATGATTCCGTGGTACTCATTGAAAATCAAAGTCCCTTTTCACCCATTTCACAGCTTCATTATCAATATTACGATAATCCTGAGGGGGCTTTGGAGGGACTTAATCCTGAGCAGATTCAGTGCATAGTTGGCCATGAACATACCCCTTTTGGGAGGGCACAGACACCCGGTATCAGTGATTTTGCGGATGGCGTTGACACCATGGAATTCCTAATGCGCATAAGAAATTGTTAAATGGGATGACAGGTTGACTGAAATTCAGCCATCTTTACTTATTTGCATGTGTACGCATGAAAATTGTATAAACAAGTTAAATTGAAAACCATGAACATCAAACAGACATTATCGGTAGTGCTCATCAGCGCGGTAACCACAACAGTGGCCATGTTTGGTTATGACTCGTTCATTCGCAAACCAGGCCCCATCCAGCAAAACATTGGAAAACTTCCGGCAAGCTATGCAGGTTTCAATAATGCCATCCCTGGTGCAACGGTTGATTTCCAGCCAGCCTCACAGGCAGCTGTTCCGGCAGTTGTGCATATCACCACTACCATTGGTAATCAAGCCACTAATAATCTGCCGAAAACCAGGAGAAATCCTTTTAGTGATTTTTTTGGAGAGGATTTTGAAGATTTTTTTGGGGGACCACAAAACAGGAATATGCCACAGCGTTCCAGCGGTTCAGGAGTGATCATCAGCGAAGACGGATATATTGTCACCAACAATCACGTTATCGAAGATGCCAATGAAATCAATGTAACCCTGAACAACAAGAAGCAATACAAAGCAAAACTGATAGGCACTGACCCGAGTAGTGATCTAGCACTCATCAAGATCGAACAAAAGGGGCTTAATTTCCTACTTTATGGCAACTCAGATCAGGTAAAATTGGGTCAGTGGGTGCTTGCCGTGGGATATCCTTTAAACCTGGAGACAACGGTTACCGCCGGAATTGTAAGCGCAAAAGCCCGTTCTCTTGGATTAAATGCCAGCAAAAGCAATTCCCCAATTGAGTCTTTCATTCAAACAGATGCGGCTGTAAACAGAGGAAATTCTGGGGGTGCTCTCGTGAATACAAATGGTGAACTGGTAGGCATTGTATCTGCCATTGCCTCTCCTACCGGCGCTTATGCCGGTTATTCTTATGCTATTCCGGTCAACATTGTGAAAAAGATTATCAATGATCTGCTTCAATATGGAACTGTACAAAGAGCCTATCTCGGTATCAGTTATTTACCAGAAACAGCACCTGAGTCTGAAAAAACCAAACAAAATTACAAAGAAGGAATCGGTGTTCTTGTTCTGGACGTATCAAAAGATGGTGCCATGTCTAACAGCGGTATCCAGAATGGTGACTACATCACCAAAATCAATGGGGTTAAAGTAACCACAGGCAGTGAAATGGTTGAACAGGTTGCCGGTTACAAACCAGGCGACAAGATCACGGTCAGTTATTTGCGCAATGGAAAGGAATTTTCAACCTCAGTTTCACTGAAGAATAAATCAGGCAGCTATGAAATTGTCAAAAACGCCATTTCCGACAAACTGGGCGCTACACTTCAAACCCTCACAGCTCAAAAAGCAAAAGAATATGGTGTAAAGGGAGGTGTAGTTATCACCAAAATCAGCAGTGGATTGATTGATGAACAAACAAGAATGAGAGATGGATTTGTGGTGCTGAAAGTCAATGGAACAGAAATAAAAACAGTTGAGGAACTGGAAACTGCCATGGGTAAATCCTCCAAGAGAATCTTACTGGAAGGATTTTATCCTGGTTATGATGGAGTATATCAATACCCTATTGAAATAAGTGAATAATATATTCTCAGGAATTTAGTTGGAGGCGGAACATCATTGTTCCGCCTTCTTTTTTACCCAGACTTTGTATCCCCATGCAGGAATGGCCAATAGGAATCTTTGATGATTGAATTCAGCAGTTTCTCCTGTGAAGAGCTCCCTGTATTCTCCTGTTTGTCCAAGTGTATCAACCTCCACTTCAGGGAGATCCCATCCTGAAAAGTTGATCAGTACCACTACAGCATCCTCTTCATGAGATCTTACGTAACTGAACACATGATGGTCTACACTATTCCATATTTGAAGACATTGTGCATCTCCATCACTGCAGTTTAATGCTGCATTTGTTTTGCGCAACAGAAGCAGAGATCTGTAAAAATCATGTAATTGGATATTACCACTCCAATCAATCGGATCTTTTTCAAAAAACTTTAATCTTTTCTGATTTGGGATTTCTTGTCCGCTGTAGATCAGCGGCAGGCCTTTCCATGTAGTGGAAAAAACTGCCAATGGCAGGGTCATCGGTCCATATTTTTCATACTCAGTGCCATTCCAACTATTCTCATCATGATTGCTGGTGAACCAGGCTGTACAGGCAGAGAGAGGGAGGGAACGTGAATACAAATCCAGTACCTGACGCAGCTGATGAACATGATGTGCGCCTTCTTTGATGAAGGAAGCGGTTTCGTTCATCCATCGCCATGTATAGGCAGCATCGAAAACCTTCATATACTCCGGGTTATCCAGAGGGTCTAGTTCAGCAAGCCAAAACAAGGGTCTCACCTTCTGCAGTGCATTTCTGGCCTGCATCCAGAAATCTACAGGCGTGAGCATGGCCATATCACAACGAAAACCGTCAATGCCGGTCTCGAATACCCATTGATGCATACAGGATATCATTTCGCTGCGCATATCCTGATTTTCATAATTCAGATCGATAACATCATCCCATCCATGGGCATCGTAGAACTCGCCCTCTGGGTTTTTTTTGTAAAAATCAGGACGGGTAATTGTCCATTCGTGATCACATCCGGTATGATTGGCTACCCAATCCAGTATCACTTTCATTCCCAAAGAATGGGCTTCTTCAACCACAAGTTTCCAATCATCCATTGTACCGTATGCAGGATTGATCTCCCTGTATGAAGAACAAGCATAATAGCTACCCATACTTCCCTTCTTGTTTTTAGCTGAAATGGGGGTTATTGGCATGAACCAAAGGATATCGACACCCATTTCGGCAAGTCTATTCATGTGCGGCCTGAATGCAGAAAGATTGCCCTCTTCAGTATATTGTCTCAGGTTTACTTCATAAATTGAAACGTTTCGCGCCCAAGGGACAAGCTGGTATTGATCGGACATGGCAGCAAGATAATAAATGAGCGTAAACCACTTCTCACAGACTTTCCAAACCGAACCTTAATGTGGGAATGATGTTAAATGATATTGTAAATTTGTGCCTAGAAAATGAAACAATTCTCCATACCGGTAAACTACAGAAGTCCCCTGATCGCTTCTATAAAGAAGAAAAGAAGGGAGTCTGACAAATTAAAAAAGGACCTTACTCCGACGGAACTGGACTTTGGCAGACTCAAGATCTTCCTTGCTCGTCATTTTGGCTTCTGCTATGGTGTTGAAAATGCCATTGAGATCGCCTTTGACACTGTTGAGAACAATCCGGGTAAAAGAATTTATTTGCTGAGTGAAATGATCCACAATCCCTTTGTAAATCAGGACCTACTGGCAAGAGGGGTGAAATTTTTAATGGACACCAAAGGGAATATCCTGATCCCATTTGAATCACTCACCGCTGAGGATATTGTCATGATTCCTGCATTTGGCACAACACTGGAAATTGAAAGAAAATTACAGGACATTGGCATACAGATCGAAAAATACAATACCACTTGCCCTTTTGTAGAAAAGGTATGGAATCGCTCAGAACAGATCGCTCATAAAGGATTTACGATAGTCATCCACGGCAAGCCCACTCATGAGGAAACCAGGGCAACTTTTTCACACAGTGAGGCAAATGCCCCAGCCATTGTTGTTAATGATATGGCTGAAGCCATCATTTTAGGAGACTATATTTTGGGCAAGAGGGATATGGTCTCTTTTGATACCCACTTTAAAGGACGTTATAGTAGTGAATTTGACCCCAACAGAGACCTTTCAAGGATTGGTGTGGTGAATCAGACCACGATGCTGGCTACGGATACGCAAGCCATAGCTGATCACCTTAAAAGCATCATGAAGATCAAATACGAATTGAGTGAATCAACTGTTGCTGAACATTTCGCGGATACAAGAGATACTCTTTGTTATGCCACCAATGACAACCAAAGTGCGGTGATCAGCATGCTCGAACAGGAAGCAGACCTTGCGATCGTGATTGGCGGTAGAAAAAGCAGCAACAGTTCTCACCTGGTTGAATTGTGTGAACACAAGCTACCGACTTATTTCATAGAATCAGCAGAGGATATTCTATCCGACAAATTGATCAAGGGCTACAATTGGCAAACACATCAGGAATATGAAAAAGAAGATTTTTTAACTGATAATGAAACTGTCAAGATCCTGATCACCAGTGGAGCTTCATGCCCAGATGCTATTGTTGAAACAGTTATAGAAAAACTTTCTGGCTATTATTCAGCGGCTTCAAAACTCGAAGAGATAAAAGCATCCTGGGCGTAATCAGACACTGATTTTTTGCTTGGCCCAACCCAATGCAAGCTGGAATTGTTCTTCCGGAGTAAGGACTGAATTATCTAGAACAACAGCATCTTCGGCTTTTGTTAAGGGAGAAATATCTCTTGTTGAATCAAGGTGATCTCTTTGTTCAAGGTTCTCGCGCACCTCTTCTAGCGTGATATTTGGGACTTTTTGAAGCAACTCACGAAATCTTCTTTCTACCCTGACAGGGATAGAAGCGGTCATGAAAATCTTTAACTCTGCTTGCGGAAAAACAGCCGTTCCTATGTCTCTGCCATCCATCACAATTCCTTTTTGCCGACCAATTTCCTGTTGCTTTGCAACGGCAAATTCTCTTACTTCTTTGATGGCAGCAACCTGACTAACCTTTTGCGCTATTGACATATCCCTGATCAAAACCTCAACATTCTCGTTGTTTAACCATATTTCATTGTTACCATTGTCGGGATTTATGTAAAAAGCCAAATGGATGTTTTTCAGCGCGGAAATAATAGCTTCCTGATCATGAATGTTTACTTCCTCTCTGAGAAAATAAAGGGTAATTGCACGATACATGGCACCGGAATCAATGAAAATATAGTTCAACTCCCTGGCCAACTGGCGGGCAAGTGTACTTTTACCACAGGATGACCACCCGTCCACAGTGATGATGATAGGGTTCATGGGTGCAATTTCGTTAAAATAAGATTTAGATTTGCATCATGCTCAAGATAGGAATAATCGGCGTTGGTCATCTTGGTAAATTTCACATCAGCAACTGGAAGGAAATTGATGGTGTTGAAATAGTAGGATTTCATGACCCCAATGATCAAGCTGCCAAAGAAGTTATTGAGAAATTTGGTTTACGCCGATTTGATTACCTGGATATGCTGCTTGATGAAGTGGATGCAGTAGATGTGATCACGCCTACCCAATTTCATTTCCCTGTGTGTTCTGAAGCATTGAGAAAAAGCAAACACGTTTTCGTGGAGAAGCCAATGGTAAATGACATGGAAGAAGCCAGGGCATTGCTGAAACTAATCAATGAAGCAAAAGTAAAATTTCAGGTTGGTCATGTAGAGAGATTTAATCCTGCCCTGCTTGCATTGGGCGACAGGAAGCTAGAACCTATGTTTATTGAGGTTCACAGGCTGGCTCAGTTCAATCCCAGGGGTACTGAGGTAAGTGTTATCCTGGATCTAATGATCCATGACATAGACATAGTTCTTCATCTTGTTAATAGTGGCGTTAAACAAATATCAGCAAGCGGTGTGTCGGTCATGACCGATACTCCGGATATCGCCAATGTACGCATTGAATTCATGAACGGTTGTGTTGCCAATCTGACCTCATCAAGGATATCCATGAAAAAAATGAGAAAAATGAGGTTGTTCCAAAAGGATGCATATATAGGTATTGATTTTCTGGATAAAAAAACAGAAGTCATCAGAATGAAAGGAGCACATGAAGCCAAGGATAGTTTTTCATTTGATATTGAAACCCAGAATGGATCCAAAACCATTGTGGTGGAAAATCCTGAAGTTGCTGTGCAGAATGCGATCAAAGCAGAGCTAACTGCCTTCAGAGACGCCATAATTCATGATACACCTGCCAGGGTTTCGGAAATAGATGGGTTTCAGGCCATGGAGGTTGCTCATCAGATTCTGGAAAAAATCGGAAGAAGCCGGATAAACAGGAAAGAAGACTGAACATTATTGCTGACCAAGCCGCCAGGATGCCAGTGAAAGGTCTTCAGGATAGGTAATCTTGATGTTTCTTTCTTCTCCCTCCACCATGTGAACAACAGAGCCATGGGCTTCAACAACAGTTGCCTCATCGGTAAAACCATGATGATATTCTGCTTCAAATGCAGACAAAATAATATCGCTTCTAAACGTTTGGGGAGTCTGAACAATAAACAGATCATCTCTTGGGACTGCAAAAGAATTTCCAGTAGACTTGTCCAATTTCCGAATACTATCTCTCACAGGTATAACAGGAATTGCTGATCCATTTTGAACAGCATGATCTGCACATCGAATGATGAGATCCGGACTCACAAGACACCTTACAGCATCATGCACAAAAACAATTGAATCAACTTCCACTAGATGCAGACCATTTTTGACAGATTGAAAACGGGTATCCCCTCCTTCAACAAAATCAATTGGCTGTTTTATTGCTGACTCATCAATCAGTTGTTTTGCGTATTCAATATAATCCTTGTGCAATACCAGAATGATCCTGATATCTGCAAAAGCTGTTATAAATGCTTCAATGGTATAGAGTATGATAGCTCTCCCATTCACCGTGAGGAATTGCTTGGGTATATCCCTGCCCATTCTTGAGCCCGTCCCACCTGCTACAATAACAGCTACTCTATTCATGCATCAGGCATTCTTGTTTCGCAAAGCAATATAGTACAGTGGAATTCCAAGCAAGGTAATCCCCAATCCCCAACCTGCATAATCAGGCTTATACCATATCAGGGCAATGGCAAATACAAGCCCCATGACCATGTAGATGGCAGGCAAGACAGGATAAAGAAATGCTTTGTAGGGACGGACTGCATCCGGTCTTTTTCTTCTGAGAACAAAAATTCCGGCGATGGTAAGGACATAGAACAATACTGCCACAAAACTCACCATATCCAACAGATCACCATACTTACCACTCAGGCAAAGCAAACTGGCCAGAATGCATTGAGCCCATAAAGCCCACTCGGGCACCTGGTTCTTATTCAAGGTACTCGCTTTCTTAAAAAACAAACCATCCTGTGCCATGGTATAATAAACCCTTGCTCCGGCAAGTATCAATCCATTGTTGCAACCAAATGTTGAGATCATAATCATAACGGCAATTACATACGTACCCACATCACCAAAGATCACATTTGCGGCGGCTACGGCTACCCTATCCTGCTTTGCAAAAGCTATGTCCTGCAAAGGCATGACGCTCAGGTACATCAGGTTGGCTGATACATAAATGATGGTTACAATAAGTGTACCCAGGAAGAGGCTGAGTCCAATATTTCTTTGAGGGTTTCTGATCTCCCCTGCAATAAAGGTTACGTTATTCCAGGAATCGCTGCTAAAGATAGAACCCACCATAGCCGCTGCAAAAGCACCCAGCAATGCAGTTCCTGATATGGACAGCCAGCCGCTTGGTGTTACACCTTTATTATCAACTCCAAAATCCTGTACTGCATTAAATCCTGTAGACCAGTTGGCATTCCAGATATCAGCGTCTGCAGCAATGATGAATCCGAATATGATCAATCCAAAAAGGGATGCCAGCTTTGTGACAGTGAAGAGATTCTGTATGATTTTGCCCTGTTTGATGCCTCGAGTGTTGCTGTAGGTAAGTAAAATGATCAGCAGAATAGAGACAATCTGTGCCGGATAGATCTTGACAATGCCAATGGTTGCAATGACATTTTTATCATCCAGCTCCAATATTTTGAAGAAATATCCTGCAAATTTTGAGAACGCCACACCCACGGCTGCTATTGTTGCAGTCTGGATAACGGCAAAAAAACTCCATCCGTAAAGAAAACCCGCCAGTGGGTTAAATGCTTCCTTCAGATAAACGTATTGTCCGCCTGCCTTGGGAAACATTGCACTAAGCTCTCCATAACTCAGTGCCGCCGTAAGTGTCATGAATCCGGTAACCAACCAAACCATGAGCACCCATCCTGAGCTACCTACGTTTCTGGTGATATCTGCAGTTACGATGAAAATACCACTACCGATCATGGATCCGGCAACGATCATCGTAGCATCCATCAAGCCCATACTGGCTTTAAATTCTTTTTGTTCCGACATAAAATTTCATTTAAAAAAAATCCCGGTATCAAACCGGGACTTAAGATATGAAAATCGATGCGTATTTTATTTTCCGGAACCAGATTTCTTGTAGGCTTCATTCAGACCTGCCACAACCTCATCTGTAATATTGTAAGCGGAATCTTTGTAAAAAAGAACGTTTAGAGAAGAGGAATAGGAAAAAATATAACTATACCCTTTCTTCTTGTTGTATTCTTTCAAAAACTCATTGATGCGCGACTTCAGTTCATCCATGGTTTTCACACCTTCTCCTGCAATGTTATTTTCCAGCACCATTTTCTGTTGTTCCAAATTTTGCATTTTACCCTGATAAGTTCTTTGGAAGTTTTCATACTCTGCTTGTGTGATGGATTCTCCTCGCTTGGCGAATGCGATTCTTTCACCCTCGATTTTTTGGAAGGCGCTGTTCAGGTCGCGATCAGCATTTTCCTTTTTCTTTTCAAACTCCAACATTTTCTCTTTGTAAAAAGTGTATTTCTCTTGAATGCTATCGAGATCTACATAAGCAATTTTATGCGTTGAAGTTGTATCAGATGTCTTTGAAGAATCTACTGTAGCGCCTCCATTTTTCAATTGCAGGAAGAGAACGACTGCAATTGCTGCCGCCAGAATGATGTTGATTAGTTTTTGGTTCATTTCTTAGTTTTGGTATGGAAAAGAAAAAAGGGAGCAATAATTTGCTCCCGTTATTATTTATTCTTCATCGTCGAAGCTCATGACTTCTCTTGTGGTTTGCAGAAGTTCGTATTCCTCCTTGCTTCCCACGATCATGTTCTCATAGTCCCTGAGACCGGTACCGGCAGGGATATGGTGACCAGTAATCACATTCTCTTTCAGTCCGAGCATATCATCAGCTTTGCCTTGTATCGCAGCAGAAGACAATACTTTAGTTGTTTCCTGGAAGGATGCAGCGGAAATCCAGCTTTGGGTTCCCAAAGAAGCTTTGGTAATACCAAGCAATACTGGTCTTGATGTTGCTGCATTGGCATCACGGAACTCAACCAACTTTTTATCTGCTCTGCGGAGAATAGAATTCTCTTCCCTGATCTCCCTGAGGCTGGCGATCTGACCGGCTTTCAACAGTTCTGAATCCCCAGTTTCAACAATTACTTTCTTATCGAAAGTATAGTCATTCTCGATATTAAAATCATAACGATCTTCCAGATCACCTTCCAGGAATCTTGTATCTCCCGGATCTACGATTTCTACCTTCCTCATCATCTGGCGTACGATAACTTCAATATGCTTATCATTGATCTTTACACCTTGCAAACGATATACTTCCTGAATTTCATTCACAACATATTCCTGAACTGCGAATGGGCCTTTGATGGAAAGAATATCGCTTGGTGCAACCTGTCCGTCTGACAATGGAGTTCCTGCTTTTACGAAATCTCCATCCTGAACCAGGATCTGACGCGTAAGGGTAACCAAGTATTTCTTTACTACACCATCTTTTGCTTCAACTGTGATCTCACGATTACCACGCTTGATCGCACCGAAAGTAACCACACCATCAATCTCTGATACAACAGCAGGGTTACCTGGATTTCTCGCTTCAAAAAGTTCAGTTACACGTGGGAGACCACCGGTGATGTCTCTCAACTTGCCAAGTACCCTTGGGATTTTCACCAGTACTTGACCTGCGGTAACATCATCACCCTCTTCAATCACAATGTGTGAACCAACAGGAAGGTTATACATTTTTTCATCCTTGCCTTTCACTTTAATGGAAGGTATTCTGGTTTTGTCCTTAGATTCAATGACTACCTTCTCTCTGTGGCCTGTCTGCTCGTCTGCTTCCTCACGGAAAGTAACACCATCGATAACATTATCGAAAGCGATTTGTCCAGCTACCTCTGCCACGATTACGTTGTTGAACGGATCCCATGAGCAGATCACATCACCTTTAGCAACTTTTTTACCATCGGCAACTGCCAGTACAGATCCATAAGGCACATTATTGGTGATGAGAACCCTGTCGTTCTTAAGGTCCATGATCCTCATCTCTGCAGTACGACCGATAACGATCTGTACATCTTTTCCTTCGTTATTTTTTGCCTTAACGGTACGCAATCCATCGAATTGAACAGTACCATCAAACTTAGCTACCAGATGAGATTCAACTGATGCAGAACCCGCCACACCACCTACGTGGAATGTACGGAGTGTCAGCTGAGTACCAGGTTCGCCGATAGACTGTGCTGCTATGATACCAACGGCATCGCCTTTCTGTGCAATATTACCGGTAGCCAGGTTAAGTCCGTAGCACTTAACGCAACATCCGCGCTTGCTTTCGCAAGTGAGTACAGAACGGATTTCAATTGTTTCTATACCGGATTCTTCGATTTTCTTTGCAGTGTCTTCTTCAATGGCCTGTCCTGCGCTCACGATCAATACATCCGATTGTGGATCATAAACATCATGCAGAGAAGTTCTACCAAGAATTCTGTCATACAAAGGCTCTACAATATCCTCGTTATCTTTCAAGGCACTGGTGGCAATTCCTCTCAGTGTACCGCAATCTTCTTCTGTGATGATTACATCCTGGGCAACATCAACCAAACGACGGGTCAGGTAACCGGCATCAGCTGTTTTCAAGGCAGTATCAGCAAGACCCTTACGGGCACCGTGTGTAGAGATAAAGTATTCCAATACGCTCAGACCATCCTTAAAGTTGGACAGGATCGGATTTTCAATGATCTCAGAACCCGTAGAACCGCTTTTTCTTGGCTTGGCCATCAGACCACGAATTCCTGCGAGCTGCTTTACCTGCTGCTTGCTACCCCTTGCTCCGGAGTCGAGCATCATGAATACAGAATTGAACCCTTGCTTATCAGTAGCCATGGCCCTGATGAGCGTTTC
>JBKCOY010000107.1:0-6512 GCA_046309555.1 Chitinophagia bacterium | reverse complement strand
CACCGTTTTTGTTTTTACAGAGCCCGAAATCAAAAGCAATGAAGTGGGAGTGACCATTTTGGTTTTGCATGTATTCCTGCTTCGGTATGGCTCTTTCTGTAAGTGTAAGAAAATCATCACGCTTAATCAGATCAATGATATGTTCGCATGTATCAATCATTTGCTTTCCCAGTGATTTATTGATGAATACCGGGGTTTCAGCAATGCGAAAGTCAATGGCACCGGGAAACAATTGATTCAGGTCTTCCAAAAAGGCAGTATACTTTTCAGGAGTGAAGGACTTGTTGAATTGATTTCTGATGGAGGTAACCATGTGTTGCTTATGAAAGGCTATAAGGTTGTTCCAGTTTAGCAATCGATTGCAGGATGAAATTGGGAAGGACATGGCTATATGTCATCCTGATTTTTTCAGGATCATTCAGCTGCTCAATCATAGATGCCCATTTCTCCTCTCCATGTTGTTGTATCACAATTTCCTTTTTTTCATTCCTGAGCAGATATCGACTCATCCCTTCAGGATCAGCTTCTGGATGAAATTGCGTACCAATCATGTAAGGATTGAAACGGATTGCCATGATGGCTCGTTCGAGTTCCACATGCGGTCTTTCTTTTTCAAGACAAAGCATTTGGGCTCCCATTTCATTGATCTTGTCAAGGTCGGGTTGTACAACCTGGTAATCCCTGCTATCCACTCCAAAAAAAGGATCATTAAGTCCGTTAAAGACAGATTCGTTTCCGGCGTTTTCCATCTTGTGGATTGGGAATACACCAAAGGCAGTTGACCTTCTTTTGGTAACCTGTCCAATTTTAAAGTAGCGACAGGCCAGCTGATAGGAATGGCAAATGAAAAATACAAATTTCTTTCTAAGATTGATGGCATTGTCGTTCCAATCAATCATGGATTGTAGCCATTGAAAATATAGGTCATCCCACGTGGATCCTTCGCTTTCTGTGGGGCTACCCGGACCTCCGGATGAAATATATAGATCATATCCGGTGTCAGGAAGCTCAAGTTTTTTTCGCACATCAAATACTTTCCACTCTAAGTGGTGGTGATGATTTGTTTTAGTCTGTTGCAAAATATCGAGTATACAACGCATCCCTTCATTGGCATGTCCTTCATATAAGTCAAGAATTGCGATACGAACTTTTGTCATGAGTGTTGCAAAGTTACATCAAAGCGATCCAAGAAAGTTGGATTCAATGAATTGGGCAACCTCTACCAGACCTTTTTTCTCCTGATACACTTCCAGTTGTCTGTCGGCACCCGTTCCTTTCTCAAGAATCTTGTTTACGCTCTTGAGAGCTTCCCTGCAGCCCAGCTCATCCACTACATCATCAATAAAATCCAATAGCTCAAGTATCAGAGCTCTTGTATTTACTTCTTGCTCCTTGCCGAAGTCGATCAACTTGTCATCAATACCATATCTGGATGCGCGCCATTTGTTCTCATTGACCAAGGCGCGAGGATAGATCATGAAATTCAGGTTGGCAGCCCTTAATTTGAAGAGCTTGGCACAAATGCATTGAAAGAGTGCTGCATATGCAATGCTTTCATCAACTGTCAGAGGCACATCGCATACCCTGAACTCAACCGTACCATAAAAGGGATGTACCCTTAGGTCCCACCAGATCTTCTTGGCATTATCGATACAGTTTGTTTTGATGAGCAAGTTGACATAATTCTCATATGCACTATAGCTGTCAAAATAATCGGGTATGCCGGTCCGGGGAAATTTATCAAATACCTTGGTTCGGTACGATTTAAATCCTGTATTCCTCCCTTCCCAGAAAGGGGAGTTGGTGCTTAATGCAAACACATGCGGCAGAAAGTATCTCGCTGAATTGGCAATATGGATCGCCATTTCTTTGGAAGGCATGCCAACATGGACATGCAATCCAAAGATGAGATTGGATCTTGCTGCGTCCTGCATTTCGTTAACGATCTCCTGGTACCTCACATGATCAGTGATCAATTGTTGTCGCCAGGTACTGAACGGATGGGTACCCGCTGCTCCCACGCTGAATCCCAATGAGCCTGCTATATCATGAATTGTCTTTCTGAGATTGTAAATATCATGACGCGCCTCTTCAATATCGCCACAAATATCAGTGCCTACTTCAACTACCGCCTGGTGCATTTCAGCTTTGACCTTTTCACTGATGATCTTTTGTCCCTCTACCACGATCTTTTGTTCGTGACTGATCAATTCTTTTGTTTTGGGATCGATGACCATATATTCCTCTTCAATCCCGACAGTAAAGATCTTGTAGTTGATCATGTTAATGTGTTTAAATCAAATTTTTTCCAGAAGTACTTCTTTTGATGTATTCGCCCCAGGTCAGGTTGTCTTTACCATCTTCCTGTTGCTTTGCTTTTTCAATAGCATAGGTGGCTGCCGTTTCCACCACCCATTCAAAATTTTCTTCACCAACACTTTTAAGATCTGCATCAGGTGCAGGGTTGCAAAAATCGATGGCATAGGGAACCCCGTCTCTTATTGCCAGTTCAACGGTATTAAAATCATAGCCAAGATATTGATTGATCCTGAGTACAATCTCTTCCATTGTTTTCAGTAATTCTTTAGAAGGCCTGTGACTGGCTACATAGCGAAGGTGATGTGGATTGCGTGGCTCATAGGGCATGATGCGAACATGCTTTCCGCCGATGCAATAGCAGCGATAGTACTCTTCAAAAATGATCTCCTCCTGAAGCAACATCACCAACTGTCCGGTTTCTGCATGCCTGGCAAAGAATTCCTCCATGTCATTCAACTTGTAGACATTCTTCCATCCACCTCCCGCAAAGGGTTTCATGTATGCAGGAAACCCAACATAGTCAAATATACCTTTCCAGTCGAGCGGATAGGCCAAATTGGAGAAAGATTCACCAGAGGTGTCATCAGGTAATTCTCGTGATGGGAGTATCACTGTTTTTGGAACTGGCACTGCAATTTTGGTTGCAAGTGCATTGTTAAAAAACTTTTCATCAGCACTCCACCAGAATGGATTGTTGATCACAGCAGTACCACTTATAGCGGCATTTTTCAGGAAAGCCCTGTAAAATGGAACATCCTGTGAGATTCTGTCGATGATGACAGCGTATCCGGATGATTCGCCCTGCATCACCTTATTGATCATGACTGGCTCGGCCATGACCCCCTTAATTTTTTTTCCATTGATCCTGTTCACAAAAGCCTCCGGGAATGATCTTTCCTTCCCATGCAAAATCCCAATCTTTTTCATGATTCTTGTTTGATTACCATTCAAGTTACATAAAATCCTGTTTTCTTGGTGCGGTTGCAATGACTCAAATTGATTAATTTGCCGCCATTATCAAGTGGTGCAGTACATGTTGAAGACCATCTCTATTCAGGTAGATTCCAAATTGCTCAAACGTATTGTAACGGCAGATCTATACAGCAGCGCAGGGCTTGATGCATCTCTGCCAGTTGATCTGCTGCTGATCAACGACGGACAAGATCTTACAGCAATGGACTTTGAAACGATACTTCAGAAAAAAGCCACTGTTGATCGTTCACTTATCTGCATAGGCATTCATGCCGGTGAAGACAGAAGACAGGAGTATGGAGTGTCAGGAATACCTGATCATATGGGTCGAGGTTCAAAGGCTGATGCTTATGCCGGATTCATTCTTAAGGAGCTGATACCTTACGTGCATCAAAAAACAGGATACACCGTATTTTCAAGACAATATTTTTGCGGCTTTTCACTGGGTGGACTTATGGCGTTTGATATGGTGATGGAATATCCTCATCTGTTTCATGCTTGTGGGGTATTCAGCGGATCATTTTGGTGGAGATCCAAGGCGCTGGAAGATGGTTATGTAGAAGAGAGGGACAGGATTATGCATGCCAAACTGAGGACAAAAAAAATGACCAAAGGCCAGCGTTTTTTTCTTCAAACTGGACAACTTGATGAGAAAGCGGATAGAAATAAGAACGGCATCATAGACTCTATTGATGATACACTTGGGATCATCATTGAGTTAAAAAAGCTTGGGTACGAAGACAAAAAAAATATACATTATTTGGAATTGCCAGAGGGGTCACATGATGTAAAGACCTGGTCGAGCGTGATGCCATTATTTCTCGACTGGCTTCAGCAGCCATAAATAAAAATGCCTCCACGTGGGAGGCATTTTATCAGATAGAATTTCGATTATTTCACATTGAAAGAAACTGCCAATTTCTCCCAAGAAATGGTCACCTTGTTGCCGGATACTTCATACTTCAGGGCTTCCTGCATAGCTGAAGCGGATGTTGGTTTTACTTTAACCCTTAAAACGTCTTCCTCCTGCTTATAGCTGTAGGAACCCCACTGCTTTGGATTCTTGTTGAAAATGATGGTCCATTCTTTCTCTTCTGGAATAGTGAACAAAGCATATTTTCCTTTTGCCAATGTTTGTCCTTCGATCTTTACGTCCGCATCAATTTCGAAAGTAGTTGCATCATTTGCGCCTGTCCTCCAAACTTTTCCATAGGGAACAAGTTCACCCCATACCTTCCTTCCTTTCACAGAAGGTGAACCGTAGTTGATGGTGATGTTGGCGCCGCCTGCTTTACCAGTTGCAGTCATGGCAGGACTGGGTTTGCTGTTCTGTGCAAAAGTTGAAATGCTGAAGAAGGTCAGCATGAGGATCGCAGCAGTGTTGAGAATTCTCTTCATGTTTTTTCTTTTATAACGTTTGTTGAATAAATCTGGTTCAATGAATCGATAACTGTCTTCTGTACAGTTGTATCGTATTTTCCAGACCTAAATATAGGGTATCTGCAATCAATGCATGTCCAATGCTCACTTCTTTTATTTGAGGAATATTTTTTATCAGAAAAGAAAGGTTGTTCATGTCAAGATCATGGCCTGCATTGATGCCCAACCCCAGTTCGGTAGCAATTTTTGCTGCTTCCACATAGGGACTTACAGCTGAGGATGGGTCTGTCAAATAATTTTTGGCATATCCTTCCGTGTACAACTCGATCCTGTCAGTTCCTGTTGCCGCAGCACCCTCGATCATCTTAGGATCGGGATCGCAAAAAATACTGGTCCGGATACCCTTTTCCTTGAACAATGCAATCATGCTGATGAGATAATCCATGTGGGTTATTGTATCCCATCCATGATCGGAAGTAAGCTGTCCTTCGGCATCTGGTACAAGGGTCACCTGATGCGGGCAAACCTCCAGCACGAGATCTACGAATTTCTCTTCCCGGCAATTGCCTTCAATGTTGAACTCAGTGGTCAGTACTTCCTTCAATTCTCTCACATCCGCATAGCGAATATGCCGCTCATCGGGTCTTGGGTGGACAGTAATGCCTTCGGCACCAAATCTTTCAGCATCCAATGCAACCCTGATCAGATCTGGGTTGTTGCCACCACGACTATTACGCAGCGTGGCAATTTTGTTGATGTTGACAGACAGCCGGGTCATTAATATCTGTAATGTTCAGATTTGAAGGGTCCGTGTTGGGGTATGCCTAAGTATTCAGCCTGCTCTGAACTGAGTTCATCCAGCTGTACACCGATCTTGGAAAGATGCAGACGGGCTACCTTCTCATCAAGATGTTTTGGAAGTACATAGACATTTTTGTCGTAGTTCTGGTGATTGTTCCAGAGTTCGATCTGTGCCAAGGTCTGGTTGGTGAAGGAGTTACTCATCACAAAGCTGGGATGGCCTGTAGCGCAACCCAGGTTCACCAGGCGGCCTTCAGCCAGGAGGATGATATCATTACCATCCACATTGTAGATGTCCACCTGAGGCTTAACGGTATCTTTTGTATGTCCGTAGTTGGTGTTCAACCAGGCTACATCAATCTCAATATCAAAGTGGCCGATGTTACAGACAATGGCCTTGTCCTTCATCAGTTTGAAATGGGCACCGGTGATCAGGTCGCGGCAACCGGAGGCAGTCACCACAATGTCAGCTTCCTTCACTGCATCGATCATGCGCTTCACCTCAAATCCATCCATAGCAGCTTGGAGGGCGCAGATGGGGTCGATCTCAGTGACGATAACGCGGCATCCAGCACCAGCCAGGGAGGCTGCAGAACCTTTTCCAACATCACCATATCCACCCACAACGGCAACCTTACCGGCCAGCATCACGTCAGTAGCACGACGAATCGCATCCACCAGAGATTCCTTACAGCCGTATTTGTTGTCGAACTTCGACTTGGTAACAGAGTCGTTTACATTGATAGCAGGCATAGGCAGGGTGCCCTTGGCCACGCGCTCATACAGACGATGAACACCGGTAGTGGTTTCTTCAGAGATACCCTTCACATGGGGAATCAGCTCAGGATATTTGTCGAGCACCATGTTGGTCAGGTCACCACCATCATCCAGGATCATGTTCAGGGGTTTGTCGGCTCCACCGAAGAAGAGAGTCTGCTCAATACACCAGTCAGCCTCCTCGATGCTTTGACCCTTCCAGGCAAAAACACCGATACCGGCAGCTGCAATCGCTGCAGCGGCATGGTCCTGTGTAGAAAAAA
>JBKCOY010000106.1:0-44951 GCA_046309555.1 Chitinophagia bacterium | reverse complement strand
TAATAACAAAGTAGACATGTTCATTCTCAGCAATGGGAAGTTTTTTGAAAGTAATCAGTTGATGCACATCAGGGAGCGCCTGCTCACCTTGGATGATTCAAAGTGGTCCGTCATTCAGACAATACAGTTCAAGGATCCTACCACCTCTATCATTGTTTCCATATTGGCAGGAGGATTGGGAGTTGATCGTTTTATGATCGGTGATACAGGTCTTGGTATTGGTAAATTGCTCACCTGTGGCGGACTAGGTGTTTGGGCACTTGTGGATTGGTTCCTGATCATGGGTGCCACACGCGAGAAGAATTTCCTCAAACTGCAACAGTTCCTGTATTGATGTTGTCCTCTGCAAGAAGACTTTACGGGTTGATGGCATTATTTTGCTGTGCCGGTTACCTTTGGATATATCTTCATCTTGATCATCGTTGGTCAGGCCACGTGGGTTCTGTTTGTATCATGAAGAGAATCGTTGGTGTACCCTGTCCTTCATGTGGTTCAACCCGGTCTATGTTGTCTCTGCTTCAAGGGAATATTACAGAAGCAGTCTTGTGGAATCCTTTTGGACTGTTGATCTTTGCAGGGCTCATTGTTGTTCCTGTTTGGGTTATGTATGATGTGGTGAATAAGCAAAGAACCTTGATGTGGGCGTACCAAAAATTTGAAATGATTCTACAGAAAAGAATAGTGGCATGGCCGATTGTCTTGCTTGTTCTGATGAATTGGATGTGGAACTTTTATAAAGGAGTATGACAGCATCAATATTTTCCTATACGATCAGTGAGGCGGAGCTTGAAAAAGCTTCAAACGGATATGTAATGTCTCTCATAGCGGTAATGATAGGCTTGCCACTGCCGATCATTAATTTGCTGGCTACCTTTCTTTTTTATTTGGGGAATCGAAAAGGAACTCATTTTGTCCGCTGGCATTGCACGCAGGCTTTGCTGTCTCAGGTAAGCCTATTTATTTTTAACACGGTTGGTTTTTGGTGGACTTTGGCAATACTGTTTAAGGATACAGTAGAAATCAACAACAGCTATATTGCATATATGGCCACCGTGTTGGTCTTCAATATAGGAGAACTTGCCATCACCATTTACACTGCCATCAAAACCAGACAGGGAGTACATATTTCCTGGTGGTTTTATGGGCCTTTAACCAATTTGATTTGCAAACCTTGATATGAAAAAAAGTTTATTTCAGGCTTTATTTCTCATCCTGATTTTCGCCGGTATTTTTTACGGGTTGAGTCAGGTGAATTGGATGAAACTGTTCAGGATCGAAAAGGTCACAGATGTTTTGGAAAAGCAATTGGGCGATATGGTTTGGTCGGATATGGAAAAGAAATCAATCGAATCAGGTCCAGAATACGAAAGACTTGACAGTGTGTTAAATGCTATTTGCAATGGCAATGACCTTGACAGATCTGCGATAAAGTTACACCTGATGGAAGATGCCGAGGTCAATGCCTTCGCACTACCTGATCATCATATGGTGGTGTATACCGGACTGATAAAGGAAGCCAGGAACAATGATGAGATCGCCGGTGTGCTCGCACATGAAATCGCCCACATGGAGCTTAAGCATGTGATGAAGAAGTTGTTGAAACAGGTTGGTTATACGATCCTGATCAATATCACTACAGGTGATGCCGGAGGAGAAGTGGTGAAGGAAGTATTGGGTTTACTAACATCATCTGCTTACGATCGATCACTAGAAAAAGATGCCGATCTGAAAGCAGTTGAGTATCTCAAAAATGCAAAGCTGAATGTAAAGGCCTTTGCTGATTTCCTCTATCGTTTAGGAGAAGAGAATGAAGGTCCTGTTAATCTCACCTGGATCAGTACACATCCTGATCCGAAGGAGAGGGCGAAATATATATTGAAGGAAGGGACTGAGGACAAGTGACAATTGAAAGGCAAATGATGTTTGAAGAAAATTACCCACATGGCGAGTCAGGATGAGAGAATTGCAAGGATGAAGTTTTCATCGGTCTATCCATTGTATTTAACCAAAGTAGAAAAGAAAGGCCGAACCAAAGAAGAATTGGGTCAAGTAATTTGCTGGCTTACTGGGTTCAGTGAGAAGCAATTGCTGCAGACCATAAAAGATGAATTGAGTTTTGAAGCTTTTTTTCAAAAAGCAAAGCTTCATGAAAATGCACATCTTATTACCGGACTGATTTGTGGGTATCGGGTTGAAGAGATTCAAAATCCCTTGACGCAGAAAGTTCGTTACCTCGATAAGCTTGTTGATGAATTGGCGAAGGGGAAGACAATGGAGAAAATCTTACGTGCGTGATAATTGTTGATATATGAATGTAATGATCACGGGAAGCACCGGAATGATAGGAGGCTACATTTTGAAGCACTGCCTTCAAAATGAAAAGGTCACATCGGTCAGGAGTTTTGTAAGGAAACAAACAGGCATCACTCATCCTAAACTCAGGGAGATCGTTGTGCAAGATTTTGAAAATCTTGAAGGATTAGAAGGATATTTTACAGATGTCAGCGTTTTGTTTTTTTGCCTTGGGGTGTATACCGGACAGGTTCCGGATCCTATGTTCAAAAAAATCACAGTTGATTATGCTGTTGCTTTTGCCGGGATGCTGGAAAGTAAAAGCCCGAATGCAACATATTGTTTGCTCAGTGGCGCCGGGGCCGACAGAACAGAAAAAAGCAGAGCCTCTTTTGCCCGCTACAAGGGCATGGCTGAAAATCAGATTGCTGCCATGCAGTTGGATTTTTATAGTTTCAGGCCTGGTTATATTTATCCCGATGAGCCCAGAAAAGAACCCAATATCGGTTATACGATCATGAAATATTGCTATCCTCTGATCAAACTGCTAGGAGATAAATATAGCATCCAATCTAAAGTACTGGCCAATGCAATTTTTAATGTTGGACTGAATGGTTCAGATCGGGAAGTTCTTGAGAATGATGAAATTTTGAAAAAGAGTTTTTAGCCAGAAACCCAAAGGAATATTCTCACTGCTCATCTGTGTTTTCCACTTTTAAAAATCACAATCCAGTTTCACATTTACAAAATGAAAAATTTTGTAGATATTGAAATTGATTTCCTGACAGAATCTGTTGTTGAAGCTGCTACCGGAATTATACATGAAACATATATCACATCCGTAAGCCAGGTATTGATAAAATCCATTCATAAAAAATCAGGTTGGAGTTTCAATTGGAGAAAAGAGTTTAAAAGTACCGGAAGAAAGATATTTATGTTGACATTAAAGAATGATCTATCCAATTTACTTGGACTTATCAGTCTAGAAGTTATGGAAGATCATGTTCATGTTCATTTGGTTGAAAGTTCACCAGACAATCTCGGGGCACAAAAAAAATTTCTAGGAATAGGGGGAAATCTTTTTGCTTTTGCATGTAAAACATCTTTTGATAATGGTTTTTGTGGCAACATTGCCTTCATTAGCAAAACAAACCTTATTCAACATTATTCATTAACTTTAGGTGCTGTTTATATTGGAAATTACAGAATGATAATTCGCGAAAATGAAGCAATATTCCTCATTAGCAAATATTACGCCTCAGATAAAAGATATTGATCAAATCTGTGAAATTGACATAGATTGTACAGGAGTAATTCCAGCATCGAAAAGGGATCTCGCAGAAATATCTGCCTTTATAAAGAAAGAAAAAGAGAACAAAAATAAATTACAAACTCTCGAGGAAAAGAAGAATACTTCAGCCTAGTTTATTCTTGGAAGTACCAATCCGTTTTTCATCTTTTTCATTATTTCTAAAACTTCTCTATTCATTTGTTTACTCTCTTCTTCACTAATCTTTTTGAATCTAATTTTCATCCCAGGCCTCATTTGAGCAAGCTTTGCTATATCTGTTGAAGCGACCCTTGCAATACGCGGATAACCACCCGTTGTCTGCGCATCGGCCATCAGGATGATCGGATTTCCTTCATGTGTGACCTGAATGATCCCAGCTGTTACAGGCGTTGATACCATTTCAGCTTTTTCTTTCAATTCAAGCTTTGTCCCCTCCAGTCGATACCCCATCCTGTTGGATTGAGAGGATATCGTAAAAGTTGCATTCAATAATTTTTCCTGTGATATAGATTGGAAGAGATCAAATTCAGGTCCGCTTAGTATATGAATGATTTCAGCATTTTTTTCCTGTAAATGAAGATCTGGAACTTCCCAGTGTGAGGCATAGGTGTTTTTACCAATCATCTTCATTGAAGAAGCAGGAGTATCGCGACCTTTTTTACTGAAAGGTATTATATCGCCAGATATGAGATTTCTCCCCAACATTCCTCCAATTCCCGATGGCACATATGTAGAAGCACTTCCCATTTCTTTTTTGATATTAAATCCTCCGGCAATTGACAAATACATTCTGCATCCTCTTGCAGAGGGCTTGGTGGTGATAACACTATATGCCGGAATATGCAACAACCGATTAAAAGGCAGTTCAACCTCATCAACATATGCTTTGCATCCACCGCCAACCAAAGCACAATACATTGCTTCGTTGAACAGGATGGTGGTGCCATGTAAGGTGATTTCAATGACCGCTTCGTTTTCATCATTGCCACAGATGATATTTGCTAAGGATGCAGAAATTTTATCCATGGCACCGCCCACAGGAACACCATATTGCTGATAACCCCACCTGCCAAGGTCCTGCACGCTGCTCATGATGCCTGGTTTGAGGATCGTGATGCTCATGAAAGAGAATTGAATTCGTTTAGACTGATGGACACAAATTTCACCTCATCTCCCGCTTTCAATAAACAGGGTGTCTCACGATTGCCATCAAATATTTTTAAAGGTGTTCTGCCGATTACCTGCCATCCACCTGGTACTTCAGCAGGATAGATCCCCGTTTGTTGTCCCGCCAATGCCACACTCCCTGCAGGAATTTTCAACGAAGGCGTTTGCTTCCTTGGGATCTGCCATCCTTTCGGTAGAATACCCATGTATGGAAATCCAGGGATGAAACCAATCATGTAAACCCTGAAGGGCTTAGCAGTATGTTCCCGAATCAGTTCTTCCCTGGTGATGTTCAGCTGCTCACAGACAAATTGCTGATCCATGCCCAGAACAGGATCATAACATACCGGGATGGTGATGATAGTTTTATTTTCTGAAATATTTGAATGTGTTGAAGATGCGATTATTCTTTTTTCAAGATATCTTATAACATCCTCACGCTTTAGTGTTGCATCATGATACAAAGTCAGACTGCTATACGCAGGAACGCAATCGAGTAAACCGCTAATGGGTTCCTGTTCAATGGCCTGCATCAATGCCAATACCTTTTGATTATCATCCTCACTGATCCTTTGCGAAAATTCTACAGTAAGGGCATGATCATGAATGCTGTATATCCTGAAGGGTTGCACTTAATAGTTGATCACCTGCTCCACAATGTTTTCAGGCAACTCCCTGAAGGTATATTGTTGTGTGCGCAGCTGTGGTTCAAAGCCTGCTTCTTTGATTGCATCCTGAATAGAGCGATACGTAAAACGGTGGGGAGCACCTGCAGCACTCACCACATTTTCCTCCAGCATGATGCTGCCAAAATCATTGGCCCCGGCATGCAAACACATCTGAGCCACTTTTTTCCCAACAGTCAGCCAGGAGGCCTGAATATTTTTGATATTGGGCAACATGATCCTGCTGATCGAAATCATTCTGATGTATTCATCGGCAGTGGTCATGTTCTGTATGCCCCTGATCTTGGCCAAGAGGGTATCAACACCCTGGAAGGTCCAGGGTATGAAAGCCAGAAATCCATTGGCCTCTGCAGGTTTGCGTGATTGCACTTCTCTTATCTTGATGAGATGCTCAAATCTTTCTTCCAGGGTTTCCACATGTCCGAACATCATCGTTGCTGATGTAGTGATATCCTGCTGATGGGCTTCGGCCATCACGTCTAGCCATTCCTGTGCATCGCATTTGCCGTTGCTCACCAATCTCCTTACACGATCCACCAGGATCTCAGCGCCTGCGCCGGGTAATGAGTCTAAACCTGCTTCCTTCAATGCTTTCAGCACTTCTTTGTGCGTCGACTTCTCGAGCATGGTGATATGTGCCACTTCGGGGGGGCCTAATGCATGAAGGCGGATATCAGGAAATTCTGCCTTGATGGCACGGAAGGTGTCTACATAATATTGGAGTCCCAATCCGGGATGATGGCCACCCTGTAACAGCAGTTGGTCACCTCCCCAGGCGATGGTCTCCTGGATCTTCACCCGATAGGTATCCATATCGGTGATATAGGCCTCGGGATGACCCGGTATGCGGTAGAAATTGCAGAATTTACAGTTGGCGATGCAGACATTGGTGGTATTGACATTCCGATCGATCTGCCAGGTTACTTTTCCGTGAGGCACCTGAACCTTACGAAGCTCATCCGCCACATGCATCAGTTCTGCCAGGGGGGCTTCTTTGAAGAGAAGTAATCCCTCCTCTGCGGTCAGGTGCTCAAAATTCAGTGCCTTTTGGTACAGATCGTAAAATTGACTCATGGTTTGCTTTGATAGGCAACAAAGTTACACTATCATTGGTTTAATAAACAATGAAAACACTGTTCCTCCATATCGTTGCCTTACTGATGTTATTGCAATCAGTCGCCCAGGAGCAGTTTGTGGAACCGTATTCCAAATACATCACTACGGTTCCTTTCCAGTTACTCACAGGTGGTGTTATTTTACTAAAGGCCAAGGTCAATGATTTTCCCGACAGCCTTAATTTCATTCTGGATACCGGAAGTGGGGGTATCTCACTCGATTCAACTACTGTGGCAGAGCTGAAAATTCCAGTTAAGCCATCAGATAAGACCATCAGAGGTGTGGGAGGATTGAGGAATGTTTCATTTCTCTATGATGCTACACTCAAATTGCCCGGAGTAACCACCAGTAACCTGAATTTTCATGTGAACGATTATGGTCTCTTGTCGAATGTCTACGGCATCCGTATCGATGGAATCATCGGGTATAGTTTTTTCAGCAAATACATTGTCAACCTCAACTATGATAACCTGATCATGACGGTCTATACCATTGGAGAATATAAATATCCGTCAGGGGGTCATCTGCTGAGACCCATGTTCACGGCACTTCCCATTCAGCAGGTGGAGTTCAAGGATAATGAGAAGTATAGTCAATATTTCTATTTTGATACTGGTGCTGGACTGAATTTCCTGATTTCTGAATCATATGCCAATGACAGCGCTGTGTTGAGGAAAAGACGAAAACCATTATTTGTAACACAGGCCGAAGGCGTAGGCGGTAAAACCACCATGCAGATCACCACTGTCAAAAGAGTGAAGATCGGTCCCTATCGATTTTATCATGTGCCCACCTTTCTTTTTAAGGATATTTACAATGTAACCAACTATCCTTTTGTTGGCGGTTTACTGGGTAATGATATGTTGCGCAGGTTCAATGTCACTTTCAACTATGTTCGTCAGCAGATCCACCTGGTACCGAACAGCCATTATCGGGACCTTTTTGATTATGCCTATTCCGGTTTATCACTCTATTATGTAGATGGGAAGATTATTGTGGATGATGTGGTTCCGGGCTCACCATCAGAAAAGGCTGGACTGAAAAAGGATGATATTATCCTGGGAGTTGGCAGTGATCTGAGCAATAATCTTCAGCAATATAAAACCCTGCTGCAGGAGGCCGGAAAGAAGATCAACCTGCTGGTGAGCCGACCTTCAGGCGTTAGCATGATCTCCATGAAGCCTGTCAACATCCGATAGCATTTTGCAGATTCTTTATCATCGTGCAAGTTTTGTATTCCATAATTTCGCAACATGATCAAATTTGAAAGATTCAGTTTGTCCAATGGCCTCAAGGTGCTGGTGCATACCGATAACAGCACACCTATGGCTGTAGTCAATGTTCTCTACGATGTGGGTGCCCGTGATGAGGATCCTGCCCAAACCGGCTTTGCCCATTTGTTTGAGCATTTGATGTTTGGCGGATCGGTCAACATTCCGGATTATGATGAACCGCTTCAGGTGGCAGGGGGAGAAAACAATGCCTATACCACCAATGATCTGACCAATTATTATTGTCAGCTTCCTGCAGAAAATATTGAAACTGCTTTCTGGCTGGAAAGCGATCGCATGCTAAGTCTTGCTTTTAGTAAGAAAAGTCTCGATGTGCAACGGAAAGTGGTATGTGAAGAATTCAAGGAGCATTATATCAACAAGCCCTATGGTGATGTCTGGCATCTCATGCGTGAGTTGGCTTACAAAGAACATCCTTATCGATGGATGACCATCGGCAAGGAACTTTCGCACATTGAAAATGCGAAACTGGAAGATGTAAAACGATTTTTCTTTAAGCATTACACGCCATGTAATGCTATTCTTGTAGTTGCCGGAAACATCAGCCTGGAGAGGACCAAAGAACTCGCAGAGAAATGGTTCGGGGATATTCCTTCAGGAGAAAAGTATGTTCGTCAGCTGCCGCAGGAATCCATGCAAAATGAAGAAAGACGAATGACCGTGCATCGTAAGGTTCCTATGGATGCTTTTTACAAAACCTGGCAGATGTGTGGAAGGATAGATAAAGATTATTATGCAACCGATCTCTTGAGTGATATTCTCGGCGGAGGGGCCTCTTCAAGATTGTATCAGTCTCTCGTGAAAGAACAACAGCTTTTCACTGGGATCAATTGCTATCATTTTGGAAGCTTAGACAAAGGCTTGTTTACCATAGAGGGACAACTTGTCAAGGGTGTTGCCATTGAAAAAGCAGAAGCAGCCGTAGAGGCTGAGTTAGATAAAGTAAGAAATAATCCTCCCGATTGCCGCGAACTGGAAAAAGTAAAAAACAAAACGGAGAGTGTGATGGCATTTGAAGACATGAGCGTGATGAACCGAGCAGGGAGTCTGGCATTCTATGAGCTACTGGGCGATGGTGAGATCATGAACCAGGAACATGATCGCTATAGAAATGTACAGGCTGAAGATATCCATCGCCTCGCCAAAAGCATATTGGTTCCACAGAACAGCAATACCCTTTACTATCTTGCCGCACAAGATTAACCCTTTAACCTTTTGAGATGCCCGACAGAAAAGTGATTCCCGTCATCAAAGATGCCATTGACTATAGCATATCCCTGAAGCAACCCGAAATATTCACCCTGAACAACGGTATTGTGGTGTACAACATCAATGCCGGTGCAGAGCAGGTTGTGCAACTGGAATGGGTTTTCAGGGCAGGCAACTGGTATGAGAACAAGAACAATGTGGCTGCAGCTGCAAACTTTCTGCTCAAGAACGGCACATCAAAACATTCTGCTTATGAGATCAATGAATACGTTGATTTCTACGGGGCTTATCTGAACAGAAGTTGTTATAACGAAACAGCTACCATTTCTCTTCATTGCTTATCCCGCCATCTGGAACAACTGTTGCCTATCGTCAGGGAGATCCTGGAAGATGCGGTTCTTCCTGAACAGGAATTGCAGATCTATCGGCAGAACATGAAGCAGAAATTGGCGGTCAATCTCAGGAAATGTGATTTTATTGCTGGGAGAAAAATCGATGCACTCCTCTTTGGTGAGAAGCACCCTTATGGCATCTATAGTGAATTGTCTGATTATGATGCACTGCAAAGAGATGAGCTGGTAGAACATTATAAAAAATATTATCAAAACGGACATTGCACTGTCTTCTCAGCAGGTATTCTTCCTGCTGATTATGCTATGTTGATGAACAGGTATTTCGGTGACCTACCCCTCAACGCTGATTCCCTACAAACCGTTGAGCATAAAGTGGTGGAAGACATTCAGAAGAAATGGAACATCATTAATGATCAGGATGGTGTGCAGGCTGCAATCCGCATTGCCCGTCCTTTTCCTACCCGAAATCATCCCGACTTCCCCAAGGTGCAGGTACTCAATGCCCTTTTTGGTGGATTTTTCGGTTCGAGGCTGATGACCAATATCCGTGAAGACAAAGGCTATACCTATGGTATTTACAGTTTTCTGGTTAACCATATTCATGCCGGTGCGTGGATGATCAGCACTGAAGCCGGCAGGGATGTTGCGGAGGCAACGGTGAAAGAGGTTTACCATGAGATGCAGCAATTGAGAGAAAAGATTGTTGGTGATGAAGAATTGCTGTTGGTCAAAAACTATCTCATCGGAACATTGCTGGGCGACATGGATGGTCCTTTCCAGATCATTGGTCGTTGGAAGAATCTTATCCTGAATGGTCTTGATGAAAAGTTTTTCTATCACTCCGTTGATACCATCAAAAACATCAGTGCAGAGGAATTGAAACTGATGGCCAATAAATATTTGGTCCCCGAAGAATTTTATGAATTGGTGGTGGTATAGTCTGCCTGCAATACTGTAACTTCCATAGCAAACAGCTAACATGGAACGCAGGAATTTCTTGCGCACATCCGGAATTTTTGCAGCCAGTGTATATGCAGGTAATGCACGAGCAATAGCAGGGCCTTTCATGCCCAATGAGTTGCTGCACAATATTCCAGTCGATAAGAAACTCGATCCCAATTGGGTCCGTTCCCTTTCCAAAAGAGGGTTTGTTACCCGATACATAAAATCACGAAATGAATTGAAGTACATCGGTATGCCGGTTGGAGGCATTCATTCCGGAACCTTGTATCTCGGAGGTGATGGAAGATTGTGGTTATGGGATATTTTCAATGCCAATCAGGAAGGCATTGATCCCAAAACCATCGAATGGGGATCCGACCTCCATGTGGGAAAAAAAGTGAGACCGCGCGATGGTTCAGCCTATGTTCAGCCGGCAAAAGATATTCGTCCACTGGAGCAGGGATTTGCTTTCCGTATCCGTATTGGAAACAAAACGATCCTAAAAAAAATGGACTCCGCTGATTGGGATGACATTGTTTTTGAAGCCACTTATCCCATGGCGAAGCTCCGGTACATTGATAAGCAATTGCCAATTGAGATCACAGCAGATGTTTTTTCACCGTTCATTCCCTTGGATGAAAAAAATTCATCACTCCCCTGTACGCTTTATGATTTCACCATCAGGAACAAGAGTAAAGAGAAAGCCCATGTAGATATATTGGGATGGCTTGAGAACAAAGTGCTACCCAAATCTGCCACAGATAAAGACCAGCGTATCAATCAATTTTTTTCTGGCGAAAAGATCTCAGGCATACATTGTTCTGTGCAACTGCATCCCGATCCAAATCGGACTGCTGCCCCTGATCATGGAACCATGGCGATTGCATCACCAACAAAGAATGCAAAGATCACCACACACATTGCACTGCCGGTTACCACTAACTCATTTGATGCAGCAGAAGTTTCTGATGCGGTAAAGCCGGCTTCTGAACAACTGGTTGCAGCGGTCTGTATCAAACACAGCATTGAGCCCGATCATTCAGTCACATCTCCATTTGTGATCAGCTGGCACTTTCCGAACTTGAAACTACATCGTTCCATAGCTGACAAAGGACGTTACTATAACATTTGGTTCAAATCAGCACAGGAAGTAGCTTCTTACGCAGGATCAAATGCAGAACAGCTGATCAACACAAGCCGGCTTTGGAAAAAAACCTGGTATGATTCCACACTTCCCTGGTGGTTTTTGGAAAGAACATTTTTGAATATTTCTACTTTGGCCACGACAACTGCACACCGTTTTGAATCCGGCAGATTTTATGCCTGGGAAGGGGTGGGATGTTGCGAAGGCACTTGCACGCATGTATGGCAATATGCCCATGCTATGGGCAGAATTTTTCCTTCCATCGAGCGAGATACACGCGAGCGTGTGGATCTGGGATTGTCACTTCAGCCGGATGGCATGATGTGGTATCGCGGGGAAGTGGTGAAGGGACCTGCCATTGATGGACAAGCGGGCACGATCCTTAGGATATACCGTGAGCACCAGATGAGTGCAGACAAGGCTTTTCTGCAAAGGAACTGGACGAAAATAAAATTGGCTACTCAGTGGGTGATCAACCAAGACCGGAACAAGGATGGCATGGAAGATACGCCCATTGAAAACACTTTGGATGCGGTATGGGATGGTGAGATCGCATGGCTGGTGGGACTCTGCATTGCCGCGGTAAAGGCAGGTGAGGCCATGGCATTGGAAATGGGTGATAAGGAATTTGCTTCGGTCTGCGCAGACTATGTTGCCAAGGGCAGCAAAAACATGGACGAGAAATTGTTCAATGGCGAATATTATATCCATCGTCCGGATGAAATAAAAGGAAGGCAGAAGTTGGGTTCGTATAACACTTGTCATATTGATCAGGTATACGGACAAAACTGGGCCCATCAGGTTGGCCTGGGCAGGATCATCGACAAGGAAAAAACGATGTCTGCTTTGAGGGCTTTGTGGAAATACAATTTCACGCCTGATGTAGGTCCGTATATCAAAGAACGCAAAGGAGGCAGACCCTATGCCCTGCCCGGTGAGGGAGGCATGGTCATGAATACCAATCCCCGCAATGAGGCAAAACCCTATGGCGAAAACATGACCTGGCAGTTGGGATATTTTCATGAGTGCATGAGTGGCTTTGAACATCAGGTGGCCGCCCACATGATGGCAGAGGGAATGGTGGATGAGGCATTGGTGATGACACGGATGATTCATGACCGCTATCATGCCGGCAAACGCAATCCCTTTAATGAGATTGAGTGCAGTGATCATTATGCAAGGGCCATGGCCAGTTATGGAACTTTCATTGCTGCCTGTGGTTTTGAGTACCATGGACCGAAAGGCTACATGCGTTTTGCGCCCAGGATGGGTGCAGAAAATTTCAAGGCACCGTTTACTGCTGCAGAAGGTTGGGGAACCTTTGCACAACAGAAAAACAACCAAGGACTGCATGCAACGATAACAGTTGGCCATGGAACATTATCCCTCAATATTTTTTCATTGCAGGCCTCAAAAAAACAGGGTAAACTTGTAGTGCGACTCGGAAACAAAATAATTCCAGCCACACTCAAACAAGAAGGCGACAACTGCATCATCCAATTTAAAAACACAGTACTGGTTTCAAAAGACCAAACACTCCATATATCTATTTAAACATGATCATTACAAATAACAAAGTAGTATCCATCAACTATATGTTGAAAGATGAATTGGGCAATCTGTTGCAAGGCAATGATGGCTATACGCCTGAAGAATATTTGCATGGTGCAGAGAATATTCTACCTGGATTGGAGCGTGCATTGGAGGGCTTGAAACGAGATCAGGTCATTGATGTGGTGATCTATCCGGAAGAGGCCTATGGCCCGAAGGAAGTCAGTCTCATCATTGAAGTATCCAATGAGGATCTTGAAGATCCTTCAGCTGTCAGTGAAGGCGAATACATTCAATTGTTCGACGGAACAGAAGCCATTGTGGTAGAGAAAAATGATGACCATATCATTGTGGATGCCAACCATCCCCTTGCCGGACAAACCTTGTATTATACTGTAAAAATATCGGGCATTCGGGACGCAACAGAAGAGGAGATCATCAATGGGGAGCCTTCAGCACCAGTGGCAAAAAGCTGTGGACCCGAAGGTTGTTGCTAAAAAATACTGCATGAAAAAATTATCGGTTCTTTTTTTGTTTCAATGCCTGGTCATGCTGACGCAGGCACAGGAATTGTTTACTGCACCCAAGCCATCGACCACAACAAGATGGATCAGTCCTGAGAATCCTACAGGAGAAAAAGGAGCGGCAGGAAAAGCAAACCAGGGTGCAAAAGGCAGCGCTTTTCTCACGGTGAAAGCGGGTGAACAATTGGTGATGATGGACGTGAAGGGTGCTGGCATCGTCCGCCGCATGTGGATCAGCGGCACCATCCCCAGAAGCGAAGAGCAAAGAAGAATGGTAAGGATCGACATGTACTGGGATGGTAGCAAAAAGCCTGCAGTATCGGCACCCATTGGAGATTTTTTCGGATTGGGATTGGGTTTGTCGGTGCCCTATAAAAATGCATTGTTCTCCAACCCAGAGGGGCGTTCATTTAATTTTACCATTCCGATGCCTTACAGGACTGGCGCTAAAATTGTCATCACCAATGAATCATCCTCCCACGCATTGGTTTGGTATGATATCAATTACACTGTTGAAACGGTACCCGAAGACGCCATGTATTTTCATGCCTATTGGGACCGCAATCCCAAAACAACATTGGGCGTTGATCATGTTATTCTTCCGGAAGTCAAAGGCAAGGGAAGATTTCTCGGAACGAACATCGGTGTGATTGGTGATTCCGCTTACCGCAATACCTGGTTCGGTGAAGGCGAAGTGAAGATCTATTTGGATGGTGATAAACAATTGCCAACGCTTGCAGGAACAGGAACTGAAGATTATATAGGAACAGGATGGGGACAGGGCGAATACCAGGATCAGTACCAGGGTTCATTGGTCTCCGACAGCAAAAATGATGTGTATGCATTTTACCGGTACCATGTTCCAGACCCTGTTTATTTTCAGCAGGGTTGTAAAGTGACGATTCAGCAGATCGGAAACACCAGTGTAAAGAACATGCGTG
Organism: Chitinophagia bacterium; assembly: GCA_046309555.1. GTDB lineage: Bacteria > Bacteroidota > Bacteroidia > Chitinophagales > Chitinophagaceae > Pollutibacter. The sequence continues at coordinate 30,443 of JBKCOY010000106.1, read as the reverse complement.
AAATGTTGGCAAGGGGCGTACAACTCAAGCCGGTATGGGTTTTCAAGCAAGGAAGCAATGCGGATATTTTCAATCTTCAGGGCAGGCCTCCTGAGCAAATTCTTTTGCTCGACAGGCCGGATATCAAAGGCATCAGTGATCCAATGTTTGGTAAGGAAGATTTTGGTGCAAATTTTTATCGGTCTGATGATGTTTCATCCGTTGCTTATTTTTATTTGAACAAGCCTTATAGCAACTTGCCTGAAATGAAAGACAAGCAGTTGCGTATTGAAGGAATGAAGGAAAAAGTATGGACCAGGAAAAAATAATTCAACCATGAAAAAATTCAAATCATTGTTGCCTTTGCTCTTGATTTTCTCAATCGCCTGTAACAGCACAAACAACAAAGAGATTAAAATGCAACAAGAAACGTTTGGTAACGATCTTGACTTTTTGCGCAAACATCACAAGAATCTCATTTTATTGGAAGAAGGTGATGCAAGGTTGATCGTTCTGCCTGATTATCAGGGAAGGGTGATGACCAGTACTGCTGAGGGAGATGAGGGGATGAGTTTTGGTTGGATCAATCATGAGCTGGTCGCTTCCGGAAAATTCACGGAGCACTTCAGTGCATTTGGTGGGGAGGACAGGTTATGGCTGGGACCTGAGGGAGGACAGTACTCGATCTATTTTAAGAAAGGAGTGGATTTCACTTTTGACAATTGGTTTGTTCCCAGGGAAATTGACACGGAACCTTTTGATGTCTTGGCAACCAGTAAGACCGAGGCCAGCTTTCAAAAAAGGATGCATCTCGAAAACTATTCTGGTACTGCGTTTGATCTCATGATAAACAGGAAGATCAGGCTGATGAGTAATGCTGAGATTGAATTATTGTTGAAGGGTGCTATACAGCAAGATGTGAAAGTAGTTGGATTTGAATCAGAAAATATCATCACAAATGAAGGCAAGAACCAGTGGGATAAATCAACCGGATTGCTATCGCTCTGGATACTGAGCATGCTCAGGGCGGATGACAGCACTACCGTGTTCATTCCTTATCGAAAAGGAGACAGTACTGCTTTGGGTAAAGTGCTTACTGATGATTATTTCGGCAAAGTCCCGTCAGAAAGATTGAAAGTCGACAGTGGATTGATCAGGTTCAAGGCTGATGGAAAGCTCAGGAGCAAAATTGGAATATCACCTCTTCGCACCGTTCCCATGGCTGCCAGTTATGACGCCCGCAATCGGGTGTTGACGATTGCACTCTTTAGTTTCGATCCTATTCAGCAAGACTATGTCAATTCACTCTGGAAAATCCAGGAAGATCCCTATTCAGGGGATGTGGTAAATGCATACAACGATGGTCCTGTTGATGGAAAGCAGATGGGTAAGTTCTATGAGATTGAGAGTTCCTCACCAGCTGCTGCACTGGCACCAGGTCAACAACTGGTTCATACCCATAAGACCATTCACCTTAAGGGCAAGCCCGAAGATTTAGAACATATAACCAACGCATTGTTCGGCGTTAAGCTGGATCAGGTCGTTTTGAAGTAACCTATTTTAACGACTTCAGGTATTGCAGGCTTTGCGGAACCTGCTGCATCACGCGGGTAGATTCATCTTCGATGAAGTAATGTTTGACACCAGCTTTTTTGGCAGCCTTCATCACGCCTTTGATGTTCACATCACCTTTGCCTAACTCTACATTGGTTTCCTCATCAGCACCACCGGTATCATTGCAAACAGTTCCGTGCTCACGATCTTTTAGGTGAAGCATTTTCATTCGGGAAGGATATTTTTTCAATATTGCCACAGGATCGGCACAGCCCTGCTTGGCCCAGAATACATCCAGTTCAAAGTTTACATACTCGGGATTTGTTTTGGCAACAAGGTCATCAAACAAAGTTCCGCTTTCGGATGGTCTGAATTCATAACCATGCGGATGATAGCAGAAGTTGAGTCCTGCTTCCTTCAGGATCTTGCCGGCACGGTTGAAGCGGGATGCAGCTTCTTCCACATCCTTCATTCCAAATTCATTTCCATTATGACCAATCCAGAAGCAAACCACATAGGTGGCTCCGAGTGCCTTTGCATCTGATATGGTTTTGCTCAAATCGCCTTTCATGGCTTCATAATCCACGCCAATGCTCACCATCTTGTATCCCATCTCATCCAGCATTTTTTTATAGTCCTGGATGTTCATGCCATACAATTCGCCACCTTCCAGTTCTTTGATGCCCATGGCACGAACCTGCTGAAGTGTTCCTTTTAAGTCTTTTTTGACTTCATTGCGAACGGAATACAACTGAATACCGATCTCTTGTGCCTGCACGAACGTAATACTGAGGAGTAAGCTGAGAATTAGGAAATACTTTTTCATATGCGTTGATTTTATTTTTTTGATCCGGGCTTGTATTGCTGTTCCAGATTTTTAAGTATATCCTCCTTATAGAAGAGTACATCCTTGAACTGACCCTTTGTATACATTTCTGCCTGGTCTTTGAAATGTTTGGATTGGGGATCACCGCTTTCGCCTCCGGCCAGCAATGATTTGGCCTTGATCTTCTTTCCAAATTCAACTGCACAAATGAAACTGTTCCCACCATATCCGTAACGCTTTTTGGTGTTGGGATATGCCCTGCTGTTGTAAGACGGAAGGCTTCCCCAGGTGGAGGAAGCAAATGGTGAAGGAATGCTGGGTTGGTTGTCGTCGAATTTTGGTTTCAGTGAATTCTCTATCCTCTGAAAACGATTGATCTCGCCCCAGGTTACTTCCCAGGTACCAAAATCGGATTTCAGTTTTTTCAACACATCCTGCAATACTCCGATCTTGGTGGCATCCGGCATTTCCTTGAGGGAGCGCGACAATTCCAGCGGCACATCTGCCAGATCTTTTTTACCCCGCATGAGCATGGGCATCATTCGCTCGGCCCAATGGATGGCCAGTGTTGTAGCCACTGAGCTGGCAGCAGATCTCCTGTCCCAAGCTGCAAGGATGTTGATCGCTTTGGTGATCTCCGGTTTGATGTCATCTGCAATGGCTGTTCGGTTAGCACTGATCAAGGAAGGCATCAGGATATCCATTGCTGTTAGATAGGTATCATATCCTGCTGCAATAAGTGTATTGATGTCAAATTTTTCTCTGCTATTCATCACCTTAACGGCATTGATACCCCTGAAGTTCTCAGGATCCGGAGCCATATAAGTAGGATATTTCTTTTTGGAGATGCTTCCGTTTCCTGCAACAGTGAAAGGTGTGGCATTGCAATTCTGTAGCCAACCTGCAGCAGGATTATACAGATGAACGGTTTCCTCCACCGTATGCAAACCTTTCCAGTCGCTAGCTGCTGATGTACCATCCTGTACTCCATTCCAATCCAGATTGGGATCCCGCTTTGGCATGAAGTTCCCGTGCCAGTAAGCAATGTTTCCCTGGTCATCGGCATAGACCGTATTGTTGGAAATATTCGATCGCAGGTCCATGATCGATTTGAACTCAGCAAAAGTTTTTGCTTTCGTTCTGCTCCAGGATTGGATCAATCCATTCAGTGAACGATTGTTGGATTGCATACTGATCCATTTGTCGTCTTGCATGGCCATAACAGGACCATGATGCGTCTTGTAGATCTTGAATTCTTTTTTGGCTATACTCCCATTCGCTTGTTTATAGGCAATGGTGCTGTTTTGAATGGCTACTTTTTTTTGCTGATTATTGTGCAGATAAAATAAATCACTGCCTTTCTTTTCTATTGTCTCTTCATATAGATCTGATACATCAGCCTCACTGGAAGTATGCATCCATCCGCAGTGTTCATTGAATCCCTGGTACACGAAGAATTGTCCCCATGTAACCGCACCATAGGTGTTGAGTCCTTCTTCACTTACCATGTGCACCTCGGGTCTGAAATAAAACGTAACATGCGGGTTGATGTATAGCATCGCATTGCCACTCATGCTTTTGAACGGGGCAATGGCAAAGCCATTGGAACCGATCAGGTGCTCAGGATCTTTTTTCTTCAGGGAGGCAAGGTCAGTGGACAAACCTGCATAGAACTTCTTGATGTCATTGGCCGTGAGGTTGCTGGTTTGAATGGCTGAGATGCTGCCGTCAGTATAGGTGAGCGGATACCAGGGTTTAAATTCTTTCAGCAGTGCTGGTTTTACTGTTGGATTTTTATAGAGATAATAGTTGATGCCGTCGGCAAATGCATTCAGGAGTTTTTTCATCCAGTCGGGACTCGCCTCATAGTCTTTGACAGATTCAGCAGAGTCGATCACCATGCGCACCAGCAGGTCTTCATAGATCTCACTTTCTCCATTCACCTCACTGGTTCTGCCCAGCATGGTGATGTAATTCATTTCCACGCGCTGGAAATCATCTTCACATTGTGCATACATCAAACCAAATACACAATCCGCATCGGTCTTGCCGAAGATGTGTGGGATGCCCCATTTGTCGCGCAGGATGTTCACGCGTTTCGCAGTTTCCTCCCAGCGGGTGATGGTGGTTTTGTCTTGTGCAAAGGAAAAGGCTGGTATCAGCCAGAACAGCAAGAAGATTTTTTTCATTTAATTTTCATTTGCTTTGAATACCCTGATAAAATTTCCTCCAAGTATCTTCAGGATATCGGATTTGCTGTAGCCACGCTTCATCAGTTCCTCTGTAATCAGCGGCATATCGGTTACATCATTGAGTTCGCGTGGTGATGAATTGATGCCATCAAAGTCTGATCCCAGTCCCACATGATTCACTCCGATCAATTTCACGATATGGTCGAGGTGATCGATAAGTTGTTTGAGTGAGGGACGAACACCATCGATCTCTTCTTTGTATTTTTCATGCAGATATAGATTGGCATAGAAATCACTCGGATTTATTTTCAGCAGTGAATCTTTTTCTTTTTGGTGTTTGCGGATGAAAGCGTTGTTTTTTTCACGGAAAGAGCTGTCGACAAATCCGGAATAAAAATTCAGTTGTATCACACCACCATTCTTACCGAGGGTTTTGATCTGGTCATCCGTAAGGTTTCTTGGAACGGGACAAAGTGTGTAAGTGCAACTGTGTGATGCGATCACCGGCTTGGTGCTGATGCGAAGCGCATCATAAAAAGTTTTTTCTCCAACGTGCGAAATGTCCACAATCATCCCCAGTTCGTTCATGCGCTTAACGATCTGTTCGCCCAATGCATTCAATCCGTATGGATGTCCAATATCTTTCTTCGCCCTTTCATCAGCAGCAGAGCTGGCCCAGGATGTGCTGTTGTTCCAGGTGAGGGTCATGTAGCGGGTACCTCTTGCATAGAGTTTTTCAAGATTGCTGATTTCATCCTCGATCATGTGTCCGCCTTCCACTCCCATCATTGCACCGAGTTTTCCGGAGCTGACAGCTTCTTGTAAGTCCTTGCTGTTGCGGACAATCATCATGTGATCAGGATTGCGGGCAACGGTTGCATAGAGCGTATCGATCTCACGATTGGCAAAAGCATATGCTGTTCCCTTCCCATAATTTTCATCGCAGAAGATCGAAAAGACTTGCACATCGATCCCTCCTTTTTTCATTCGGGTGAGATCAGAGTGTGTGATGCCTTTCAGATCCTGATCAAAACTTTTTCCTTTTTCAATTCCCGTACTGATGAAATCATTGTGGGTATCGATCACGATGGCTTTCTCATGCAACTTTTTATAGGATTGAGAAAAAGCCTGAAAAGAAAGAAAGGAGAATAGAAGAAGAAATATTTTTTTCATGATCAGTCGTTGATGGCCTGATAAGTCAGTATTTTAAATCTTTCACCCACATCACCATGTTCAGTGGGATAGGCATTTTGGAAGAAGAGCCCGACGAGTCTTTCTTTTGGATCAACCCAGTAGGTGGTAGCAAACATACCGCCCCAGTCGAATGTTCCGATGTTGGTGGGTATTCTCGCGCTGCCTCTTTCGGTGGTAATGCCGAAGCCGAGTCCGAATTTATTCACTCCATTGCTGAGGTCGCCGATCTGGTTCTGTGTCATCATGCGAACGGTATTCCTGCTGAGAATGCGTTTGCCATTGTATTCACCGCCATTCAGCATCATCTGCAGGAAGATGCCATAGTCCATGATGGTAGAGGATAGACCGCCACCACCACTGAACATTTGCAGATTCATGTTGGGGAAGTCGCGGTAGAAAGTGCCGTTGATCTGGGTGATAGGATCTGCTTCTTTGAGTTGTCCGTTTGTATGGGTATACAAACTTACCAGTCTGTTTTGTTTTTCTTTTGGCAGATAGAAATAGGTGTCTTTCATGCCCAGCGGTTCGAAGATTCTTTTCAGAAAGAATTGATCCAGTGTCATTCCTGAAACAACTTCCACCAGATAGCCCAATACATCCGTGTTGAGTCCGTACGTATATTTTTCTCCGGGGTGATGATAGATAGGCAATGGCGCCAGTCGGTTGATGTTATCAGCCAGTGTCATGCCTTTCACACCAATCCCACCCACCACACCATTTTTGGCGTAGATCGCGTTGGCTTCTTTGGATCCGATCTGTGCATAGCCGATACCGGAGGTATGGGTCAGCAGGTCGCGGATGGTGATTTCTCTTTTGGCAGGGATGGTGGTGAAGCTGGAATCTTTTTCGTTGAATTTGTCGAGCACCTTGGGTTTGGCAAATCCGGGGATGAATTTGGAGACCGGTTCGTCCAGCATGAAATGTCCTTCTTCATAAAGCATCATCACAGCAACGCTGGTGATCGCTTTGGTTTGTGAGGCGATGCGGAAGATATGATCGGTTCGCATGGTCACTTTGCTATCCTTGTTTGCAAATCCGAAGGCTTTGTGGTAAACTGGTTTGCCATCGCGCATGATCAGCCCCACACCACCTGATATCCAGTTTTTATCGATCCATGATTGCATGTTCTTGTCGATGATCATGATCCTTTCAGGGGACAGTGCAGGTTTAGCAGTACCGTTGGATGACTGGGCTTTGATGGAGAAAGAGCCCGTACAAAGGAGGAGCAGGAAAAATATTTTTTTCATGGCGATGGTTGAGTCATGAAGTTATGAAAATCGCAACTAGTTCCTGATCTCTGGAGTTGTATTTCTCTTTGGCAGAATTCCCCTCTTGAAATAACGAGAGGCATCCAGTATATACTGATGGAATTCGTATTCTTCTGCAAAGGCTACGAGTTCGTATGGAGGTCGCCACAGCAACATGAACCGGTCAAGGTCTCTTTCACCCAATCCGGTAATCTGTTTCACCAGTGGCTTGGTGAAACGACTGCGCACAAATTTTTCCTGTTCTTCTTCGATCAACCGGTTGCGGAAACTGCGCATGCTCTTGTTGCGCCTGAATTTGAAAGCATTGATGAGACTGATGGGATCGAGGTTTCCCTGTGAGGTGATCTGCAATCCGCCTCCTTCAAATTCAAATACCCGTTGGTATTTTTCCCTGTTCTCGAGTGAGTCTTGTTTGTAGCTCTTGCCGATGACCACCACTTCTTTTAAGGTTTGGTAGCGGTCTTGCACTGTGATTTGCAGAGAGATGTCGAATCCGGCTGGATAACGGATGTCTTTCACGGGAAAATAGTTCGTGGATTTACCACGGTAGGTGAAGTTGATGGAATCTTTTTTGTCGACCGTCATACCATACCGACCAATGGAATCGGTAAAAGTGATCACTCCTTTGGTAGACGTCACTTTCACAAAGGGGATGGCCACCATGCGGGTGGAGTCGTATACTTTTCCTGTCACCCAGATTTGTGATTGTGCATATTTGATTCCTGGAATGAGCAGGAAGGCAAGAAGCAAAAGCCGAATCTTCGGAAACAGGGTCATATGGTTTCTCCCTATGAAACCCATCGCTCAATTACCTTGGGATAGTGCTGATGTTCCAGCTGGTGAATCCGCTGGGCAAGTGTGTCTGGGGTTTCCTGGGGCAGGATGGCAAGTTTAGCCTGAAAAATGGTTTTTCCATGGTCATATTCCTCATCCACCAGATGGATGGATATGCCCGATTCTTTTTCACCGGCGGCAATCACAGCCTGGTGAACATGTTCCCCATACATTCCCTTGCCACCATATTTTGGAAGCAGGGCCGGGTGGATGTTGATGATTTTTTTGGGGAATGCCTGGATCAGGTTATCGGGTACCTTCCAGAGGAAACCGGCCAGCACAACATGTGTAATACCTTGATCCTTAAGATATTGTACATAAGTGTCGGTATGATTGAAGTTCTCTTTACCAATCAGCAGGGTTTTGATCTGGCTCCGAAGGGCAATGCCCAGCACGCCTGCATCCTTTTTATTGGATACGATCAGGGATACGCTGATCCTGGGATGCCCCTTGAAATATTCAATGATTTTTTCAGCATTGCTGCCCTTGCCCGAAGCGAAAATCGCCAGTTTTGCCCTCGATTTGGGCAAAATTCCTATCCTTTTGAGGATTTTTTGCTCATAATTCCAGAAAAACTGAAACTGACCAAAAAAGAAGGAAACGATCAGGATGATGACCTGGTAGCCGAAGATCAGGATGCTCAGTCTGAGCAAGAACTTCCATGCCCAAAGGGTGTTTTCATCGAACCCAACCCATACCGTAATGCTTCTGGAGATCCAGGCTGTAGTGGTGCCGGTAACGGCAAAGGTGCAAAGGATAAGAAAGAGTTGCAGAGGTCCTACGTTCCACTTCTGCTGCAGTTTGTTGAACATGCTGCAAAGAGAAGAAAAAAAAGGATTCAGATGCCCTTTTCATCCTCGTAATTCTTGTAATCATGCAACAGGCTTACGTTTTCATGACAATTTTGTTTAACGTTGGCACATCAAACCTTTGAAATGCAGTCCCAGTCTGCATTTAAAAAAAAATAAACGATGTTGATATATTGTTAAAATCCTGCCTTAAATTTGCACGCGATTAACTGGACCCGTCCATTTCAACCACAATCCACTGAGGGTATGAATCAGAAAAGAACCGTCTTACAAAAATCTATTTCAGCATTTGTTTTATTGGTCTCCCTTTCGCTGTCACTGTCGCTTGCTGCGCAGGACGGCAAGGCCCTGTTCAACCAGAAATGTGCTTCCTGCCATGCTATTGATAAGCAGCTGGTAGGACCTGCATTGAGCGGTGTGGAAGGACGCTGGGATGATAAAGCCATGTTGTACGAATGGGTGCGCAACAGTGCGGCTGTGATCAAGAAAGGTTATCCCAGAGCCGTTGCTGTGTATAATGAGTACAACAAGATCCAGATGACTGCTTTCCCAGAATTGAAGGATGCAGACATCGATGCAATCCTGGGATATATCAACACCGGTGGTGCCAAGAAAGCGGATGCGTCTGCTGAAGCTACTGGAACAGCTGCATCAGCTGGTAACGAGGATGATTCCAATCTGTTGTATGGCGTTCTCACCCTGATACTGGCTGTCATCGCCCTGATTCTTCTTCAGGTTAACAGCAACCTCCGCAAGATGTCTGATCAGGCAGAGGGACAAGCATCAGCAGAACCCGTTCCTTTCTATCGCAACAAGGCGTATATCGCCATCTTCGCAATCATCCTTTTCCTCGGCGGTGGTTATCTTACCTTCCAGGGGGCACAGGGATTGGGTCGTTCTAAAAACTATCAGCCTGAGCAACCCATCTATTATTCTCACACCGTTCATGCCGGCATCAACCAGATCAACTGTTTGTATTGCCATGGAGGTGCACAGGAGAGCAAGCATGCCAACATCCCTTCAGTGAATGTTTGTATGAACTGTCACATGGGTATCAATGAATACGCAAAAGGTCCGCAACTCTATCGTGAAGATGGATCTAAAGTTGATGGTACTGCTGAAATCCAAAAGCTTTACAAATTCGCCGGCTGGGATCCTGCCAAAAAGCAGTACACTGGCGAAGGCAAGCCCATCGAGTGGATCCGCATCCATAACCTGCCTGATCATGTTTATTTCAATCATGCCCAGCACGTGAATGCAGGCAAGCAGCAATGTCAGACCTGTCATGGTGAGATCCAGAAGATGGATGAAGTGTATCAGTTCACTGATCTCAGCATGGGCTGGTGCGTGAATTGTCACAGGGAAACCAAGGTGCAGTTCACCGACAACAAGTTCTACAGCATTTATGAAAAGTTCCATGAGGATATGAAGAACAAGAAGCTCGACAGTGTAACTGTTGAGAAGATCGGCGGAACAGAATGTCAAAAATGCCACTATTAAAAATTGTAATAAGCAGCAACACCTCATATAAAGTACAACCCAACAACTGTTATGAAGCAAAAAAAATACTGGCAGAGTTTTGGTGAACTGAAGAGCAGTGATAATTACCAGGAAAGGGTTCAGGATGAATTCGGAGAAGATCTCGTTTCGGCTCCGCGCAGGGACTTCCTCAAGTATCTTGGTTTCAGCACCGCAGCGGCTGCCGTAGCTGCCAGCTGTGAAATGCCCATCAAGAAGAGTATCCCTTATCTAAACAAGCCTGATGCCATCATTCCCGGTGTAGCCAACTATTATGCTACCACTTATGTATTGGATGGTGATGCAGTGCCTGTAGTGGCTAAAGTGCGTGACGGAAGACCTATCAAGCTTGAGGGCAACGACCTTTCCTCCATCACCAACGGCGGTACTTCTGCCCGTGTGCAGGCTGCTGTGCTGGGTTTGTATGATACTGCACGCCTTCGTTTCCCCCTCGCAGGCGGAAAAGAAGTGAGCACCTTTGATGCATTCGATAAACAAGTTGGCGAAGCCATGGCAGCTGCATCCGGTAAGTCGGTTGTATTGCTCACCGAATCCATCAGTTCCGTGACCACCAAAGAGGTCATCGCCAAATTCCTTGCTAAATATCCCGGCGCACGCCACGTACAATATGATGCAGTTTCATCTGCAGGTATTTTGAATGCCAACGCTTCCTCATTTGGTAAGCGTGCCATTCCTGCTTATGATTTCAGCAAAGCCAAGACCATTGTGAGTCTGGATGCTGATTTCCTCGGAACATGGTTGAGCCCCGTTGAATTTGCCCGTCAGTATGCTGCCGGCAGAAAGATCGATCAGAAGAACCCTGAGATGAGCCAGCACATTCAGTTTGAGAGCATGCTCAGCCTCACTGGTTCCAACGCTGATGATCGTTTTGTTCATCGTCCTTCTGAAACAGGTGTTGTTGCCCTTGCACTCTATGCTGCTTTGGGTGGATCAGTTGCTGCTCCTGCTATTGCAGACGAGCGTTTGAAAAAAGGCATTGCGCAGGCCGCTGCTGCTCTCAAGGCTTCAGGATCCGCTTCTGTGGTGGTTTCTGGCAGCAATGATGCCAATGTTCAATTGGTGGTGAATGCCATCAACCAGATGCTTGGTGCCTATGGTAATACCATCAACTGGGGAACTACACTGAATACCCGTCAGGGCGATGATGCTGCCATGGTGCAGTTGGTGAAAGAGATGAATGATGGTGCTATCGGCGCCCTTCTCATTCATGGTGTGAATCCTGCATACGATTATTTTGAAGCAAAGAAATTTGAGAGCGGACTGGCAAAAGTTGCGGTGTCCGTTTCTTTCAACGATAGAGAAGATGAGACATCAGTACTCTGCAAGTTCCAGATCGCTGATCATCACTTCCTCGAGAGCTGGGGTGATGCAGAACCAAAATCTGGTTACCTGAGTTTCATCCAACCTACCATCTCTCCATTGTTCAAGACCAGGGCATTCCAAACTTCTTTGTTGAAGTGGAGCGGTGAGAACACTACCTACGGAGATTATTTCAAACAATACTGGCTCACCAAGTTCGGCTCACAAGCCGCATGGGACAAGGCTTTGCAGGATGGCGTGGTGGAAACACCTGCTGCTGCTTCTGCCGGAAGTTATAATGGAAGTGCTGTCTCCGCAGCGGCATCAGCGCTTGCTGCTGCCAAAGTGGGCGCAGGTAAAGAAGTGGTTGTTTATACAAAAGTTTCCATGGGTTCCGGTAAGGAAGCCAACAACCCATGGTTGCAGGAAATGCCTGATCCGATCACGAAGGCTACATGGGACAACTACGCGATCATTTCGTTTGCCACTGCCAAGGATCTTGGTATCAAGGTAGATGACAACTATGAGGTGGAAGTTGCCAAGCCTGTGATCAAACTGAAAGTGGCGCAGCAGGAAATGACCTTGCCAGTGCTCGTGATTCCCGGCATGCACAAAGATGTGGTAGCCGTTGCTCTCGGTTATGGACGTTCTGAAAAATCAGGAATGGCTGCGGCTGGAGTAGGACAAAACGTATTTCCGCTCGTTGGCTTCAACGGACAATCCTTCACATACAGCGTGGCAGGAGCCAGCGTGGAAGGAACCAAAGAGACCTTCAAGATCGCCTATACACAAACCCACAACCAGTATGAAGGTCGTGATGAAGTGGTGCGCGAATTTTCATTGAAAGATTTCAAAGCTCATCCAACAGCATTGAAGGATGAAAGACATAAACTGGTAGAGGACTATGCTCCCACCACCGGTGATTACCGTGCAGAAGGTACGCTCTATCCTAACTATCCCTATCCGGGTGCGAAGTGGGGTATGAGCATCGACCTTAACTCCTGTATCGGTTGCGGTGCTTGTACCGTGGCTTGTACAGCTGAAAACAACGTAGCCGTTGTTGGTAAATCGGAAGTGCTCCGTGCACACGAGATGCACTGGCTGCGCATCGACCGTTATTTCGCGACTTTCCGTGATGATTCTGGGAACGATAATCTTGACGATCTGAATGTGGTGTTCATGCCGATGCTTTGTCAGCATTGCGACAATGCACCATGTGAAAACGTTTGTCCGGTTAACGCTACCAACCACAGCAGTGAAGGTCTCAACCAGATGACCTACAACCGTTGTATCGGTACCCGTTATTGCGCGAACAACTGTCCATATAAAGTAAGACGCTTCAACTGGGCTGATTACATGGGTGCTGATAGCTTCCCAGACAATCAGCGCGGCAAGCTGGATGATTCTGTGATGATGATGAACGACGATCTCACCAGGATGGTATTGAATCCGGACGTTACCGTAAGGTCACGTGGTGTGATCGAGAAATGTTCTTTCTGTGTGCAGCGTTTGCAGGAAGGTAAGCTTAAGGCCAAGAAAGAGAACAGGCCTCTGGAAACCGGTGCTGATGGCAAATGGGATATCAAAACTGCTTGTCAGCAGGCTTGTCCAACCAACGCGATTGTCTTTGGTAACGTGAATGACAAGAACAGTCCTGTCAGCAAGATCCGCAACGAAGAGCAGACCAACAGGTTGTTCTACTCACTCGAGCAGATCCACGTGTTGCCAAGTGTCAGTTATCTCGCCAAGATCAGGAACACCGACAGACATGTGGGTGTAGCAGAAGAGGCGCATCATGAGGAAGCAGCTGCAGAACACAAGGAAGAAAAGAAGGCAGAAGCCGCACATTAATAGTAAAGATTCAAGGGTAATCGCATAAACGACCAACACATGAGTGTAACTAAGTACGAATCACAGTTAAGAGAACCATTGGTGAATGGTGACAAGACCTATGGTCAGGTCACCCAGGACATTGTGCACACCATTGAAGCAAAGCCTACCCGTTTGTGGTATATCGGCTTTTATGTTTCTGTTGCATTGCTGCTCTTCGGTGTTTACTCCGTCTACCGTGAGGTGACCTATGGTATCGGACAGTGGAATGTGAACAGGACCATCGGCTGGGGTTGGGATATCACCAACTTCGTATGGTGGGTTGGTATCGGTCACGCCGGAACCCTGATCTCTGCGATCCTGTTGTTGTTCCGTCAGGGCTGGAGAACTGGTGTAAACCGTGCTGCTGAGGCAATGACCATCTTTGCGGTAATGTGTGCCGGTCAGTTCCCGATCTTCCACATGGGAAGGGTTTGGATGGCTTTCTTCACTTTGCCTTACCCCAATACACGCGGACCTTTGTGGCCCAACTTCAACTCACCTTTGTTGTGGGACGTATTTGCGATCTCAACTTATTTCACTGTTTCGCTTTTGTTCTGGTATTCCGGTTTGTTGCCTGACCTCGCGACTGTGAGGGATCGTGCCAAAACCAAATTGCGCAAGCATTTATATGGTGTGGCTTCATTTGGATGGAGCGGAAGCACCAAGCACTGGCAGCGTCATGAGAGTCTTTCTCTTGTTCTTGCCGGTCTCTCTACTCCTCTCGTATTGTCGGTTCACACGATCGTATCGTTCGACTTCGCCACTTCGGTTGTACCCGGTTGGCATACCACCATCTTCCCACCTTATTTCGTTGCCGGTGCGATCTTCTCCGGATTCGCGATGGTGCAGACCCTTATGCTGATCCTGAGGAAGGTGATGAATCTGCAGGATTATATCACATTGGGGCATATTGAAGCGATGAACAAGGTGATTGTACTTACCGGTTCGATCGTGGGTTGTGCTTATCTAACAGAATTGTTCATGGCCTGGTATTCACAGGTTCCATTTGAGCAGGATATCTTCTTCAAATACAGGATCGCGGGTCCTTATGGCTGGAGCTACTGGCTGATGATGACCTGTAACGTGATCTCTCCGCAGCTGTTCTGGTTCAGAAAGCTAAGGAGAAATGTATTGTTCACTTTCATCATGAGTATCGTGGTGAACATTGGTATGTGGTTCGAGCGTTTCGTAATCATCGTATCCTCTCTGTATCGTGATTATCTCCCTTCATCCTGGTCGGTTTACTACAGACCCACCATTTGGGAAGTTGGTTTCTATCTCGGAACATTCGGACTCTTCTTCACCTGCTTCTTCCTCTTCTCTAAATACTTCCCTGTAATCGCGATTGCAGAAATCAAGTATGTATTGAAGTCGACAGGTGAAAGCTTCAAGAACGACATGTCTTCACTGGAGAACAAGAAGGTGGATGAGTTCGTGCACGAGATGCATGATCATCATGAAGAGGGATCTGTTAAAGTGGTACACCATTGATCAAACAACTGAAAAAAACATAAGATGGCTTTGAAAAAATTTGTTGTTGGATGTTTTGAGGATGAGAAAGTCCTGTTCCCCGCCGTTTCCAAAGTAAGGAAGGCAGGGTATAAGTTTCACGACATCTACACGCCTTTCCCTGTGCATGGTCTGGACAAGGCCATGGGCTTGAGGGATACGAGCATCCACACTGCCGGTTTCCTTTTCGGCATGATCGGTACCACTACGGCGGTAACGTTCATGACGTGGGTGTTCACCAAGGATTGGCCTGTGAACATTGGTGGTAAACCCAATTTCGCTCTGCCGGCCTGGATCCCCATTACGTTTGAGATGACTGTACTGTGTGCTGCAGTAGGCATGGTGCTAACTTTCTGTTATATCTGTCAGCTTGCTCCCTTTTTGAAGCGTCACCATTTTCACCCCCGTGCAACTGATGACCTTTTTGTGATGGTGATTGAGTGTGGTGAGAAGACCAATGAAGATGAGTTGAAGTCTTTCCTCACAGGTACAGGAGCTACTGAAGTACATACCCAGGTAGCAGAAGAGGGATGGTGGATCGGAAGGTATGATCAGGAGCAGGAGTTGTACAAGGAACCCAACATTGCATAATCAAAGCGGCGAAGGAAACGAGGAGATCATAAAACAACTAAAGAGATGAAAAGAGCAACAATTGTTATCTGTGGATTGGCGGCGCTGATGATCGCAGCTGTCGGTTGCAGCGATGTCAAAAGGAAGCCAGGCAAAGTGTACATGCCGGACATGGCCTACAGTCGCGCTTATGAAACGTATTCAACCAATCCCGTGTTCGCTGATGGCCGTACCAACCAGGAGCCTGTTGCAGGAACGGTGAAGCGCGGAGAGTTCTATCCTGTGCATATTGCAATGGATGCAATTGGCGATACGGCTAATTATTATGCTTCACGTTCTCTTGCCAATCCGATCGATTCTCTCAATGCAGAACAGATGAAAGAAACAGAGAGGATCTACCTCATCAATTGTGGTATCTGCCATGGTGCTAAGCTTGATGGGAATGGCCCACTCTGGAAAGACGGTGACGGCCCTTTCCCTGCAAAACCAGCTGCATTGGTGGGAGATGCAAAGTATGAATCAATGCCTGCAGGACAGATGTTTTATTCCATCACCTACGGCAAGAATCTGATGGGTGGCTATGCTTCACAGATTACAGCCAAACAACGCTGGGAAGTGATCGCTTATATCAAGTCAAAACAAGGAAAATAATAACCAACGCATTAAATAATCAGGGATGATCAAGCAACAATTTGAAATTTCAGCAGGGTACAAGAAGTGGACGAACATTCTACTTGGAGTTGGTGGACTTGCTTTCGTGCTGGGAGTCATTTTCCTCGGAATGAGCAAGGATGAATTGGAGCAAACAAGGTTTTGGGCATCGCTTTTGCAAAACAGTGTATTCTTTCTGCTTGTTGTAAACGCAAGCATGTTCTTTATTTGTGCAACCACGCTTGCTATGGGTGGATGGCAGATGGCTTTTCGCCGTGTTCCTGAAGCAATATCAAGCGTTGTGCCCGTGTTTGGCTTGCTTGCCATGCTTGTTTTTGTTGGAATTGTTTTCGGACACAGGCATGATATTTACCATTGGCTGGATAAGGAACATGTTGCACATGACCCAATCTTGAAAGGAAAATCAGGTTTCCTGAATCCTACTTTCTTCATGATCTGGTCAATTGTTGCCATAGGACTTTGGTCTTTTGTGGGAGCAAAAATGAGAAAGCTTTCATCTGAGGCAGACAAGCCCATGGAAGCTGGACAAAACGCAAAATTCATTTGGAGAAATACAGCGTGGGGTGCAGCCTTCCTTGTTATTTTTGGTTTGACAGTTGGTTCAACTATACCCTGGTTATGGCTGATGAGTATTGATGCACACTGGTATTCCACCATGTACAGCTGGTACACTTTCATCAGTTCATTTGTGGCTGGTATGTCACTCGTTGTTTTGTTTGTGGTATACCTTAAGAATCAAGATTACCTGGAATATGTAAGCGAAGAACATTTGCATGACCTTGGTAAGTTCATGTTTGCCTTCTCGGTATTCTGGACATACCTCTGGTATTCTCAGTTCATGTTGATTTGGTATGCGAATATTCCTGAGGAAACTGTTTATTTCAAGCCCAGGATGCAGGGAGCCTACAGGGCCATCTTCTTCCTGAACCTGATCGTCAATTTCGCGGTGCCCTTCCTGTTGCTGATGAGAAGAGGATCTAAGCGGAACTTCACCACGGTGGCGGTCATGGCGGTACTTATAATCATGGGACACTGGGTTGACTTTTATCAGATGGTCATGCCGGGCACCATGCATGAACACTATAGTCTTGGATGGTTCGAATTTGGTATATTGGCTTTGTATGGAGGATTGATCATGTTCTTTGTAGGCAGGGGGTTGTCCAGCAAGCCTTTGGTGGCTGAGCATCATCCGTTCCTCAAGGAAAGTACCATTCACCATACCTAATTTGTTGAACAGAAGAAAAAAAGAATTCATTAACAATACATACGTAAGAACATGTCGGGTTATTTCATCTTAGCAATCTTGGCGCTGGCATTTGTGGTCACCTTTCAGATCGCGAAAGCAAGTGAATATGTTTCTGTATTGAAGGGAGAAGAGAAAGCATTCAGGCAGAACAACCGCATCAACGCCTTCATGTTCATCGCCTTTCTGGTGCTTGGACTGGCAGGAGCATGGTGGTGCAACGAGCTTTTCTATGACAGAACTTTGCTGGCACAGCCTGCTGCTTCTGATCATGGAGAGAAGATTGACCTTATGCTGTGGATCACCATCATTGTAACCGGTATTGTATTCCTGCTGACCCAGGTACTTCTTTTCTGGTTCGCTTTCAAGTATCAGTATAAGGAAACACGCAGTGTATATTATTTTCCACACAACAATAAGCTTGAGTTGATCTGGACCGTTGTTCCGGCTATCTTCCTGACGGTGCTGGTAGGTTTTGGTTTGTTCTACTGGTTCAAGATCACTGGTGATGCACCCAAGGACTCACAGGTTGTTGAGATCACTGGTAAGCAGTTCAACTGGATGGTTCGCTACCCTGGTAAGGACAATGTGTTGGGTAGAAAAAATTATCGTCTTACTGATGCCTCCAATGGTAATGCCCTTGGTGTTGATTGGGAAGATGCAGCCAGTCATGATGACATTGAAGCAACTGAAATGCATCTTGTTGTAGGCAAACCCGTTCAGCTTGTCATCAACGCACAGGATGTCATCCATGATGTAGGATTGGTTCACTTCCGTTTAAAAATGGATGCTGTACCCGGAATCCCTACTACACTATGGTTCACCCCAAAGTATACTACAACACAGATGAAAGAAATCACCGGCAACAAAGATTTCGTGTATGAGATCTCCTGTGACCAGATGTGCGGAAGCGGACACTATTCCATGCGTGGTGTGATCATTGTTGAGACACAGGAAGAGTATGATGCCTGGATCAGCTCCAAGAAATCACAGTATGCTACTGTAAAAGAAGCAGCTGCCCCTGCAGCTCCTGCTGTGGCTTCGGCTGACAGCACTGCTGTAGCAGCTGTTATGAATACCAAACCCTCGGCCAACTGATATATCGAAAACAGAAAAAAAGAATTACAATGAGCAGTGAAACAATCACACACGGACACGCAGCGGCGGCTTCAGTTCATTCGCATGATTCTCATGAGGCGCATGGTCATGATCATCATCATGAAGAGTCATTCCTGAGCAAGTATGTTTTCAGCACGGATCACAAGATGATTGGAAAGCAGTTCCTGCTGACTGGTATCATCTGGGCGATCATCGGCGGTTTGTTCTCGGTTCTTTTCCGTTTGCAGCTCGGCTATCCCGACATGACCTTCCCATTCCTGGAAGATCTTTTCGGCAAGTGGGCTGCAGGTGGCCGCATTAGCAACGAATTTTATTATGCGCTCGTGACCATGCACGGAACCATCCTGGTATTCTTTGTATTGACAGCAGGTCTGAGCGGTACTTTCGCCAACATCCTCATTCCGCTGCAGATCGGAGCGCGTGACATGGCTTCAGGATTCCTGAACATGCTCAGCTACTGGTTCTTCTTTCTGGCGAGCGTGGTGATGTTTGCATCACTTTTCATTCAGACAGGACCAGCTTCCGGTGGTTGGACCATCTATCCACCATTGAGTGCACTGGGTCAAGCCAGTGAAGGATCAAAGTTGGGTATGGACTACTGGCTGATCTCTATGGCCCTGTTCATTGTGTCTTCTCTTCTGGGAGGCTTGAACTATATTTCAACCATCCTCAACCTGCGTACCAAAGGCATGAGCATGACCAGGATGCCCCTTACCATGTGGGCCATCTTCTTCACAGCCGTGTTGGGTGTGTTGTCGTTCCCGGTTTTGCTTTCCGGTGCAGTCTTGTTGTTGTTTGACCGCAACCTCGGCACGAGCTTCTATCTTTCTGAGATCGTGGTGAAAGGAGAGATCCTGCCCAACGAAGGAGGTTCTGCCATTCTTTTCCAACACCTGTTCTGGTTCCTCGGACATCCTGAAGTATATATCATTCTTCTTCCTGCCATGGGTATGGTGTCTGAGATCCTTTCTGTGAATTCAAGGAAACCCATCTTCGGATATCTCGCGATGGTTGGTTCCTTGTTTGCAATCGCTATCCTCGCCTTCCTGGTTTGGGCGCACCATATGTTCGTGACCGGATTGAATCCATTCCTGGGTGCCTTCTTCGTGTTGCTGACCTTGCTGATTGCAGTACCTTCTGCCATCAAGGTGTTCAACTGGCTTACCACCATCTGGAAAGGCAATATCCGTTTGACTCCCGGTATGCTTTTCGCTATCGGATTTGTGAGTTTGTTCATCTCTGGTGGACTTACTGGTATCTTCCTCGGTAACTCAACGCTTGACATTCATCTTCATGATACGTATTTCGTGGTTGCCCACTTCCACATTGTAATGGGTGTGGCTTCCTTCTTTGGCATGTTCGCGGGCGTGTACCACTGGTTCCCCAAGATGTACGGTCGCTATCTCAACAATACCATGGCCTATATCCATTTCTGGGTAACCCTGGTAGGTGCTTACCTGATCTTCTGGCCAATGCACTATTCCGGATTGGCAGGTATGCCACGCCGCTACACTGATTGGAGCAACTGGCAATCATTCAACCAGTTTCAGGGCATGAACAGCTTCATCAGTACAGTGGCCATGATTGTGTTTGCTGTACAGTTGTTGTTTGTCTTCAACTTCTTCTATTCCATGTTCAAGGGTAGAAAAGTGAAAGATCAGAATCCATGGGGAGCGAATACACTCGAGTGGACTACACCGATCAATCCTGGTCATGGTAACTGGCCTGGCGATATTCCTGAGGTTCACAGGTGGGCGTACGACTATGGTAAGGACGGAAGGGAGTTTATCCCTCAGACCGAGCCTGTAGGCGCCAATGAATCGAAGCATTGACAACACGCTTTGTTGTGAGAACAGCAAAGCATAAAATAATGGATGCAAATGAATGAAGGGAAGGGAACGGAGGCATCAACAGGAACATCGAAGCTGAAAGATTATCAGCAGCTGATGAAATTCACTTTGAGTTTCACAGTGGTTTTCTCTTCAGTGATCAGTTACCTGCTCGTTCCGGGAATTTCATTCGACATCCTCTCAGTTCTTTTACTTTTTGTAGGCGGCATGCTCGTAACGGGAGCAGCCAATGCCATCAACCAAATCGCTGAAAAAGATACGGATGCGATCATGAAGCGGACAGCCAAGAGGCCTGTTGCTTCCGGAAGGATGAGTGTTGACGAAGCCGCAACCTTCTCAGTGTTAGCAGCCGTGTTCGGGATTTTCATCATCGGACTCTGGTTCAACTGGACGGCTGCGGGCATTTCAGCAATCAGTCTCTTTCTCTATGGTTTTATTTATACTCCATTGAAGAAAGTGCATTCCATCGCAGTATTGGTTGGTGCCATACCGGGAGCCCTTCCCTGTCTCATTGGCTGGGCAGCAGGTGATCCGGAACTTGGGTTCGGAGGCTGGGTCTTATTTGCCTTGCAGTTCCTGTGGCAGTTCCCCCATTTCTGGGCAATTGCCTGGGTGGTGCATGAGGACTACAGTCAGGCGGGATTCAAACTCCTGCCATCAGCAGGTGGTCCTACCAAGTACGCAGCAGTGCAATCAATATTGTATTGTGTACTGCTGATACCGATTGGTGTGCTGCCATATGTATTGGGTATGAGTGGAGTGATCAGTCTTGTGATTGTTGCCCTTGCCAACGGGATGATGCTCTGGCAATGCATCCGGTTGTTCAGGGAAATGGATCTCAAGGCAGCGAGGAGAGTGATGTTCAGTTCCTATATCTACCTGCCTGTTGTGTTGCTGGCCTTACTGGCCAACAAATTATGAGGCGATGAAAAACGGAAATTAAATGAACGGTTTGATGATCGAGCAAAGAAAAAAAATACATCCCCACAAATTCACCATGTGGGTGGCGATAGGAAGTATTTTGATGATGTTCGCCGGATTGACTTCCGCGTATATTGTCAAAAGAAGTCAGGCAAGCTGGTTGATGCTTGAAATACCAACGATCTTCTGGTATTCAACAGTAGCCATCCTTGCTAGCAGCGTGACGGTCCATTTGGCCCTTCGCGCAATGAAGCAAAGAGAGCTGATAACATACCGCAGATGGCTGGTGGTTACAGCAGTGTTGGGAGTTCTTTTTTTGGTGTTGCAGATAGCAGGATTCATGCAATTCGAAGCACGTGACGTACGCCTGATTGGCGCCGGCTCCAATGCTTCCTATTCATTCCTGCTGGCGATTTCCGGTTTGCACGGATTGCACGTGCTCGGCGGTGTGATAGCATTGGTGGTGATCACCATCCGTGCGATCAGTAGTTCTGTCAGGAACTACAACACGGTGCCCCTGGAAGTGACAGCAACCTACTGGCATTTTGTGGATCTGTTATGGATCTACTTATTCATATTTTTCAACTGGATGAAATAGTCCCGTTGAGTTGAACCTTAAAACAAGTAAACAGCATGGCAACAGTCCAAGCACACGGAGAAACCAAATGGTGGAGTGGTGGCAAAAGCCCCTTCAACCTTGAGTATGGCAAATTGATGATGTGGTACTTTCTTATGAGTGATGCCTTCACCTTTGGCGCATTCCTGATTTCTTATGGTACCATCCGTTTCAGCCAGAACTATTGGCCTGACCCCAACGTCGTATTCAATGCATTTCCTTTTGCCGGACATGCTAACCTTCCTCTCGCCTTTGTGAGTTTGATGACCTTCATCCTGATTGTAAGTTCCGTTACCATGGTACTCGCTGTGCATGCAGGACATCATAATGACAAGAAGGGTGTGATCAAGTGGATGATCTGGACCATCATTGGTGGTTTTGCTTTCCTTGGTTGCCAGGCTTGGGAATGGACACACCTTATCACAGGAGATCATGCAGTACTGGTTAACGGACAAATCGAGCAGATCGGTACAACAGTTACCAAAAACCCGTGGGGTCCTGCTGCTAATGTAGCGGCACATGACGGACATCATGTAGGAACCACAGGTCCCGTTGCCTTTGGCGGATACTTCTTTGGTATCACCGGCTTCCATGGTTTTCACGTATTCTCTGGAGTGATCATCAACATTGTGATGCTGATCATGACCATGAACGGAACCTTTGAAAGAAGAGGCCATTACCTGATGATCGAGAAGGCCGGTTTGTACTGGCACTTTGTGGATCTGGTATGGGTATTCGTATTCCTTTGCTTTTATCTTATTTAACAACAACCAAAAGATCTAATATGGAACACAGTGTACAAGAAGTAAGCTTTCACCATGAGCCTGGTGGTAAGGAAGTAGTACAGAAGATCATCAAGACTACCATCATCCTATCCGTAATCACCATTATAGAATTGGGAATGGGTCTGGCAATGTATGCCTGGCCAATGGGTGCAGGAATAAAGCTTTTCCTAAAAGGTGTGATCGTGATCCTTTCACTGGCAAAAGCCTTCTATATCGTGGGCATCTTCATGCACCTGGGTGATGAGATCAAGAATATGATCATGACCATCGTGGTTCCTCTCTTGCTTTTCATCTGGTTCATTGCTGCCTTCCTTTGGGATGGTAATTCATGGAAAGTATTGCGCAATACCTACAATGGTCCTGCCCCAGTAGAAGCTCCAGCAAAACAGGCAGAAGGAGCGCAGCACTGATCCTTCCAAATATTATATTGAAAAGCATCGTTCGGGACTCAACCCTGATGATGCTTTTTTGTTTATCAATAGAGTAATGAAAAAAACGACCATCATCGCGGTTCTTATGGTAACGCTGCTCCCGGTAGCGAGCTATCTTTTTGTCAGCAACTTGAGTAAAGATGCCATAAAGATGCCGCGACGGTATTTTTATGATACTGTACTCGTGAAAATGGAAAAAGGTCGGGAGGTCAATGATACCGTATGGCATAAGGTCAGACCTTTTACCCTGGTGAATCAGTTTGGCGATAAGGTAAGTCTTGATCAATTGCAGGGAAGAGTTGTCATTGTCAACTTCTTCTTTACTTCTTGTCCCTCTATTTGCCCTAAGCTTACGCGCAACATGAAATCCCTGCAAACGGCGTTTAAAAAAACAGACAGCCTTGTGCGGTTTATTTCTATCACGGTTGATCCGGCCCGTGATTCGGCGAGCAAGATCAAAGCCTATGGTGATAAATTTGGCATCGACCATGATTCCTGGTGGATGCTGACGGGCGACAGAAAAGAGATATATGATCTTGCGCTCAATGAGTTTAAGGCCAATATTGCGTCTGAAGGTAATATCGATACAGGATTTATCCATACAGAGAAGTTCTTTTTGCTGGACAAAGACAAAGTGGTGAGGGGATGGTACAATGGATTGGACAGTGTTCATCTGGATAAGGTCATCAAGGATGTTGTTTTGCTCAATATGGAGCGCGATAAGAAAAAGAAAAGAAATCTATTCAGAAAATAAAATCAAGATCATGTTACCAGCAAGCATTCAAAAGAACGATAAGAAGGCCAGCATTCTGATCATTCTGTTTTCCATCATTGTTTTTGTGGCAGTGGTATTTCTTTCGAGGGTTACATTTGATGTTGAATTGCCATTCAATGTGCATGTATTCGCACAGGTCAACGCAGGCATCAACTCTGCCGTATCCTTTCTTTTGCTGGTTGGATTGCTTGCAGTAAAAAGAGGAAGATATCAGTTGCACAGAACGGTTATGATGACCTCAATGGTATTGTCTTTGCTGTTTCTGGTTTCTTATATCTGTCATCATCTGTTTTCAGAATCCACTGCCTTCGGTGGTGAAGGAGCCATCCGCTACGTCTATTATTTTATCCTCATCACCCATATCATTCTTGCGGCGGTAATTCTTCCTTTCATCCTCTACACTTCCTACAGGGCCTTGGTGGCTGAGTGGCCTGCACACCGCAAGCTTGCCAAGATCACCTGGCCAATCTGGTTCTATGTTTCGGTGACTGGCGTGATTGTTTATCTGATGATTAGTCCCTATTATGCCTAAAAACAGCCAGGGACGAGGGACAAGGGACGAGGGACGAGGGAAGAGGGACAGGGCACGAGGGACAAGGGACGAGGGAAGAGGGAAGAGGGACAGGGGACGAGGGACAAGGGACGAGGGACAAGAGACGAGGGATGAGGGGAAAGGAAGAAATTTCTTTGAAGATGTTTTTGATGTAGTGCGTTTGATCCCAAGAGGACGCGTCACCAACTATGGTAGTATAGCCAAATACCTCGGATCGGGTTTGTCGTCTCGTATGGTTGGCTGGGCAATGAATGCTTCACATGCTGCATATCCTCCGGTACCTGCACAACGCGTAGTGAATAGAAATGGAATGCTAACCGGTAAGCATCATTTTGCTACGCCTACACTTATGCAGGAATTACTTGAACAAGAAGGTGTAGTGGTCAAGAATGACAAGGTGGTTGATTACAACAATTTGTATTGGGATCCTGAAAAGGAGTTGGGATTTTGATTAAGCAGTTTTGAATTTATCATGAACAGATGATAATGTTTCTCTGATCTCTGAGCGACGCGGCTCAGGAACATTCACATGATCATAAGGGCAATTCAGACATCCATTGCCGCAGCATGTACCGTTATCGAGATGGTACTTTGCAGTAAGCACCATATAGCCTTGCTCATTGTAATAAAAGTGTTCACCCTCAATCAGTTTCTTCTTCATCTGTTGTTGCTCCTTCTTTTTCTCCGGTTTCAGTTTCTCTTACGATTTCAGCGAGCTTTTCGTCGTTCTCTATCTTCAGCTCACCCGTCAACACGAATTTAAGATAATGTATCCTGTTACTCCCTGCAATGTTTAACCCTTCGTAGTGAGTTTTTATCAACAATTCCGGATTCTGTTTAAGGTCTCGGGAAATATCATCGCTTTCTTCAAACAGTTGTAATCCATACAGATTGATCACTGTTTTGGTGAAGGCGAACAGCACGGGTGAATCCGTCTTCAAATGTATATAACCATCCTGCTGAAGGAATTGTTGATACTTGCGCAAAAACTGCGGATGCGTTAGTCGTTTTTTAGATTTCGATCTTCGCAATTGCGGATCAGGGAAGGGAAGCCATATCTCGCTGACTTCACCTGCAGCAAAATATTTTTCAATCATTCCGATCTGTGAACGAAGGAAAGCAACATTCTTCAATCCTTCTGACAATGCTTTTTTCGCACCAACCCATATTCTATTTCCCTTGACATCTACACCAACGAAATTTTTATCGGGATGCATGGCAGCAAGTCCGATCGAGTATTCTCCTTTACCACATGCCAGCTCCAATACAATGGGATTGCTGTTGCCAAAATGTTTATGCCATTTGCCGGCCATGTTCTCGGGATATTCCATCACATGATCAAAGGATGCTATCTCGGCAAAGCGTTTGAGTTTTTTTTGTCCCATACCTGTAGGCAAAGGTAAAACTTGTATTTCCAATATGTGTAAAACATCAACGCGCAGGCAGAATAATCACGTTGTTCTGCGGTGTTTATCCCTTTGTTTCATTTTCATCTGAAAATACTTTTACGGTGCAACTGAAGATCAGGTGCTGACGCAATATCCATGATCAATTAACCAACAAAAACCAATCAAATGAAAAAAATCATCCTATCAGTGAGTCTGATGTTTTTTGCCTTCATGACACAGGCAGCAGAGACAGTGAATTTGAAAAACAATTTATCACCTCAGATTAATTCAGTCAATTCTCAATGGGCTCCTTGTACAGTAACTGCAAAGGGTACTGTAGACCTGGGACCTATAGCCGTGGAAGTGAGTTGTTCCGTAACGGCCAGTAGTTGTCCGGATGCATCTGCGCAGGCAGCAGCCTGCCTGAAATCATCCTTGGCCACCGTATCCAGTGTAATCCTATAAGACAGCGGGTATTGCGTCATTTTTTTCATCCAAAATCAGTAATCATGAAACGATCAATATTATTATGTTGTTCAATATTAACAGCCATCATCAGTATTCAGGCACAGCAGGCCACTATGTATATTTATCAGGGGAGGTTCAACAGTCAGTTTGGAAGAGGTGAATATTTTAGGGAGTATCAGGGACAGCTCATCATAGCCGGAGATCGTTCTCTTTTTACGATGAAGGCTGAAGGGGAACATGAAGCGGGTTTGCAGCAACAAACATTTGATCTGAGGCCAGACAGCATGTTCACGGTGTACAAGGATATAGAATCGAATTCCTTGTTGTTTGAATATTCCGATCTCGCGCAACGAACACATTTATATGCGGATACTTTGTTTCCGATGGAATGGACATTCATGGAAGACCAAAAAATGATCGGGGGCATACCTTGCCGTAAGGCGGTGACCTGGTTCAAGGGAAGGGGATACACGGCATGGTATGCACCCTCGATCACCAAGATGGATGGTCCATGGAAACTGGGTGGTCTGCCAGGACTGATCCTGGAAGCCTACGATGATGAACAGCAATGGCAGGTGCGGTATGTTGCACAGATGCAGGTATCGGATTTTGACAGAAGCTATTTTGAAAGCAGGATCAGCAAAGGAGTTCCCGGATTTCCGGTATATGCCATGAATTTGAAAAAAACATTGCAAAAGCTAGAAGCAGCTTTTGGTGGAACGTCTTCATCCGGCTGTGTGGATTGTCAGTCAACGCCAACTTTGAAATTATACAGCTGGGAAAAGATTGATTGATGAAAGAGATCCGGTTCTCGGTGACGTGTTCATTCCTGATATATTCTTCTTTTTTGTTTGCTCATGATGATCATGCGTTGCAGGATACAATCCCAGCGGATAAAGTGGTGAAGCAATTACCTGCTGTGGTGTTGCGCAGACAGGCATCACAGGGAAGGCTTTCCGGCGATACATTGATTTTTGATGCGCAGCGATTTGCAAGACCATCAGCATTCAGGCTGGAAGAATTATTGAGGGATGTTCCTGGATTCAGGGTGGATGGAGAGGGCCGGATCTATTTTAATGGGAGGGAGATCAGCAGCATCATGATCGATGGTGAAGATCTTGCAGGGCAACAGTATCGATTGTTATCTCGCAACCTTCGGTCAATGATGGTAGATAAACTTGAATTGATTCAGGATCATCAGCCCAATCGATTGTTGAAAGGAATGGTGGCATCAGCCGGAACTGCCATTAACATCAGGATCAAAAAGGAATACCAGGGAAGGGTAACAGGCAGTGGATCTTTGCAAGGAGGTATAAAAAATTTATTGGATGCGGATGCTGAGGGGATGGTATTGAAAGACAATCGGAAACAGATGATTTTTTTCAACTGCAACAATACAGGTGAACATGGCGTGGGAGACCGTTTACAGGGAAATGATGCGACTGTGTCAGCACAGCGATTTGATGTTCATCCCTTTCCCTTTGATCCGTCAGCCTCCATGATGACTGTGCAAAGAAAACAAATGCTTCGCAATGATGACGGAGGAATGACCGTGCTTAGTAGTTTCAAAACCGGTAAAGGAGAAAAGATCTCCGTTGCTGCCTCCCTGGGTAGTTATTTGATTCAGCAGGAGCAGGATATGAGCAGGTCGATACTGGTTAAAGATCAGCACCCATTTACGGTAGTTCAGCATATTGATTTTCATAGAAGAACAGAGCAGCTTGAGGTACGCTCAATATTAGAAAGAGATCGGGGTGATGATAAAGTTGTAAAATCGGTATTAGCATATGGCATTGATAGGTCTCAACATCAACATAAGGAATATCGAAGCGGACTGGCAAATTACCATTCCATTTTGCAAACAGGAGAAGACCGATGGCGGTTGCAATGGGACCATGAGTCAACACGAAAATTATCAAAGAATCGGGTTATGCAATGGCAGTATAAACTGGGTTCAGGAGAATTGAGAACTGCAACCGGCATGATAAGGGAAGGAAGTGATAGTGTATTCTCAATTGCTCGGTACCAAATCTTTTACCGAAATGGGTTGCTCACAGAAAATCATTTCAACATGATGGGTGTTAGCAACAAGCTGAAATGGAAATGGGGATGGCGTTCTGTATTTGAATCCACTTATTCAAATGCAGATGCTGAAAAGATTGGTTATGCACTGTTCAAATCCTATCCTTACGTATCGTTCAATTGGTTTCCTGTAAAACGAATGGAATTCCAAACTCATGCAGCAACAGGCTTCACTTGGTATGGGAAACGGATGCAATTCCACCAACCTGTTTATGCATTGGAGCAGCGTTGGTTATGGAAGCTGAAAGGTCTGTTACAAATTCACGCCGAAACTGAAATCGCCCGAAGATCTCCTGAGTTGAAAAATATTTTTGCTGGTCCTGTATTGATCTATGATGGAACCGTTCGCGAAGGAAATGATCAGGTTGCGTTTCCTTCTGTCATGCATATAAGGTTGGGAGGTTCGCAGATGAATCTTAATGCCGGAAGAAACTGGGGACTGATGATGCATTATCAAAAAATACTACAGGATTTGGGACAGGTAATGGACCTGAACAGCAGTGGAGAAAAATGGAAACAGGAGGTCGTTAACAGAAGAGAAATATTTCGAACTGACTTTCATCTTGAGCAATATCTGATGCTTTTGAAAAGCCGCATAAGGATTAATGGTAGTTTTTCAGATTCACAATTCCCGCAGTGGTTGAATGGGGTGATGAATTTGATGCGGTTGCAGTCAGGACTGCTTGAGTTGCGTATTATTCATCAGGGAAAGGGGTCGATAGGATGGGAAGGACAGTACCGACAAAACGTTTTGTTGTTTGGATTTCGAGGTATGGAAAGCAATCATCAAAAGATGAGACAAGATGCCTTCACTGTAAAGTTTTGGATAAAATGGAATCAACATGTTCATTCAGAATTATCTTTTGAAAAAACTATCAGTGATGCTGCAAACCCTCTTACTATCATAGATAACAGCTGGGTTATTGATATCTATAAACAATGGAGGTTTATGCTCACTGCTCAGAACATACTTGATCAGAAACGATATACAACCATTGCAGCAGATATTTATGGTTTGACTACTACTGATCAGGTATTGAATGGAAGAAGGATCATTGGAGGCATCCGTTTTCTCTTCTGATCACTCAACATTTTGTGGTTGTTGCATGCTTTCATTGCCTGTTCGGTCGACCGCCGTAACCATGATTCTTTTGAGTAGGATCGGTTTCCCATTCTTATCGCTCATTTGCAGTTTGAGGGAAGCAAAATTCTGATCTCGAGTCAGGATTTGATATTCCCATTTGTCGCCATACTCACCATACACCACCCATCGAAAGGCTTTGTCGTCTTTCGGTGTCCAGTTGATGAAGAGAGCACCATTGTTGGTAGAAGTTGCGATCGAAGGTGAGGCGGGGCGTTGGGTGTTCAACCATGGACTCGCAGGAATGAGTGCTGGTAATTTATAGGGACCATCACGAAGGGCCTGTGTGAGGCTTGGGTTTTTGGTAAGGGAAGAAATATTCCAGTGTACGATGCCCTGACTTTTGGGAAGCATACCTCTGGAGATCATGATCTCGCTCAGTACTTCCTGGTTGTTGGCAATACCATTCTTATCGGTGCCAATGCTGATGCCTGGCCAGAGATGGCGTTGCAATGTATTTTCACTTTGCCACCAGCCCAACAGTACGGGAAAGCTTTGTGAGATGCGATTGGTGGGCCAATAGAGCTGGGGTGTGAAATAGTCGATCCATCCTTTGTTCAGCCAGAGTTTGGCATCGGCATAAAGTTTGTCGTATTGATCAAATCCTTCTACTGATGCCGGATAGCCTGGGCGCCAGATGCCGAAGGGACTCAATCCGAATTTCACATGTTGTTTTTCTGTTTTGATCTCTTGATAGAGTCTTTGAATCAGTTTGTTTACCGATTCTCTTCGCCAGTCGCCGCGTTCGAGTTTGCCACCATTGCGAACATATTCATTCCAGCTGTTGTCGTCTGGAAAATCCTTGTCGCCATTGTAGGATGGGTAAGGGTAAAAATAATCGTCGAAGTGAATACCATCTAGATCATAGCGTTTGACGATATCCATCACCACTTTGGAAGTGCGGTCTTGTGTGGCTTTTAGGGAGGGGTCCATCCACCAGTAGCCTTCTTTCAG
>JBKCOY010000105.1:0-4538 GCA_046309555.1 Chitinophagia bacterium | reverse complement strand
CCATCCATTTTGACAAGGGTCAATTTCTTGTTATTCTCCTTCATGAATGCCTGTAGAACCGGTTCCATTTTTCTGCAGGGCGGACACCATTCGGCACCAAAATCAACCAATACAAGGTTGGTGCTGTTAACCTGGCCATTGAAGGCTTCCATCGATGTTTGTTTTACATTGGAAGTTCCTTCCACAGGTAGACTGGCATTTTTCCATCCATTGATGCCACCCTCCATATTGACAACTTTGTAGCCCTGAGCCATGAGTGCTGCGCCGGCTGCTGCACTTCTGCCACCACTGAGGCAATAGACATAAACCGTTTTATTCTTATCAAGATGTTGTGTTCTGTCGTTGAACTCGGTTTTGTTCAGCCAGTTTGCCTGAAGTGCATGGGGGAGATGCCCACTCTTGAATTCATCAGCTGTTCTTACATCCAGTACCTGAATGTTTTGTGCCTTGATGGCACTGGAAAATTCAGCAGGTTTGACAGCAGGCACCTGCGCCTTGGCATAAATGGATATGATCAGGAAAGTCGACAATAATAGCTTTCTCATCGTTTGAAATTTACACAAAGGTAGAAATCAGAATCATAACATTATCAGGAAGGTTTTCTGTTTCCGCATTTTTACTCTGCTCTTTCTTAACTTGCCGCATGTCTGATGCCAAACTGATCATGTTTGATAATCGCCTCAAGAAGGTGAAAAGGATCATTGGCAAACAGGCAAAGCAGCAGCAGATCAGTTGCTATCGGTTGTACGACAGAGACCTTCCTGAGTTTCCCCTGATCGTTGATGTTTATGGCGATGAGGTGCTGGTAACAGAATACAGAAGTCAGCATCGCCTTTCAGAGGAAGAATATGAACAATGGCTTACAGATAGCCTGGAAGTTGTTCAGCATGTGCTGGAAAAAACACCGGATCAGATCCATTTGAAGGAAAGGAAAAGAAAGGAGAGTCGACAGGATCAATACCAGAAAACCGACAACCAAAAAAGTTTCTTCGAGGTTACGGAGGGTGGATTGAAATTCCTGGTAAACCTGACAGATTATCTGGATACCGGACTGTTCATCGATCATAGGATCACCCGAGAGATGGTAAGAAAAGAAGCAAAGGGAAAGAAAGTGCTGAATCTTTTCTGCTATACAGGGTCCTTCTCTGTATATGCAGCTGCAGGTGAAGCCAGTCAGGTGCTTTCGGTTGATCTTTCCAATACCTATCTTGATTGGGCAAAACGGAATATGGAACTGAATGGCTTCAAAGGTCCTGCGTATGATTTTTTGAGAGCAGATGTTATGCAATGGTTGTCAGCAGCGACAGATAACAGTTATGATCTTATCATTTTGGATCCGCCTACCTTCAGCAACAGCAAGGCCATGAAAGATATCTTTGATATTCAACTGCAGCATGTTGAACTCATCAATACTTGTCTTGATAAATTGGTTGCAGGAGGTGTTTTATACTTCAGCACCAATGCCAGAAAGTTTGAGATGGAGGTTGATGCAATAAGGGGTGCCATAAAAGAAATCACCACCGCTACCACTCCCTTTGATTTCAAAGGAAAGTTGCTGCGGTGGTGCTATAAAATTGAAAAGAACTGATCAGGCAACTACTATCTCAACAATCTCCACTTCAAAAACCAGGTCTTGTCCGGCCAGAAAATGATTCGCATCCATGATGATGATATCTTCTTTCACTTCTGTAACCACAACAGGTACAGGTTGTCCGTACTGATTCTGAAGATTAAGTTTCATGCCCACTTCAATTGGCATGTCTTCTGGCACATTTGACCTTGGGAATTCAACGATTGCATTGGGGTCTTTCTGTCCATATCCATGATCGGGATCGATCTGAATGGTTTTCTTTTCACCAACTGCCATGCCCACCACACCTGCATCAAAACCAGCAATCATTTGTCCCGCACCCACGGTAAATTCCAGCGGTGCGCGACCCACTGAACTGTCAAATTGCGATCCATCCAGCAGCGTACCGGTGTAATGAACCCTTACTACGTCTCCTTGCTTTACTTGCATATTATTTTTTTTGTGTTCAAATTGAGGTCAAAACTACCTTTATTCTTTTACTTTTATTGAAACAAAGTTCTAAATCAATGAGAAAGTTTCTCCTCCTTTTGTTGACGTGCAGTTATAACCTGATTGCAGTTTGCCAAACTCCGCCCGGTTTGATACAGCCCGGGGCTGCCAATTGGAATGAATATCTTCCGAAGCTTCAGGGGAAAAAGGTTGGGGTATTTGCCAATCAGACCTCAATGGTAGACGACATGCACCTTGTGGATCTGCTGATGAAAAAGGGGGTGAAGGTCTCCGTTATTTTCGGCCCAGAACATGGTTTCAGGGGCACAGCCGATGCAGGAGAAAAAGTTGGTAATTATATTGACGAGGCTACCAAGATACCGGTCATCTCGCTTTATGGTTCCAAGCGTGCACCTTCAGCAGAGGATCTGAAAGAGGTGGATGTGTTGCTCTTTGATATCCAGGATGTAGGTGTGAGATTCTATACATTCATCTCTTCGCTCGAAGCCTACATGGAATCTGCCTTTGTCAACAATAAAAAGCTGATTGTACTCGACAGGCCCAA
This sequence comes from Chitinophagia bacterium, assembly GCA_046309555.1. Classification (GTDB taxonomy): domain Bacteria; phylum Bacteroidota; class Bacteroidia; order Chitinophagales; family Chitinophagaceae; genus Pollutibacter. The sequence goes on along the minus strand of JBKCOY010000105.1, from coordinate 1,953 downwards.
TCCCAATATTCATTATGTGGATGGTCCGGTGCTGGATACCACATTCAAATCTTTTATCGGTATGCAGCCGGTGCCTGTAGTATATGGTATGTCAATTGGTGAATATGCAACCATGCTTGCAGGCGAATCATGGTTGAAGCCAGCGGCCATGCAGGCTTATAGGGCTTCAGTAGCGAAGGGAAATAAACCACTTGAAGTGATTGCCTGTAAAAATTATACGAGATCCAGTGTGTATGATCTTCCGATAAAGCCATCTCCGAATTTGCCCAACCTGGGTTCCATTTACTGGTATCCTTCTACTTGTTTTTTTGAGGGAACAGTCTTGAGTGAAGGAAGAGGTACCCCTGCACCATTTCAGATTTTTGGCCATCCATCTTTGCCCAAAGATCTCTATGCTTTTACACCTGTTTCCATGCCGGGGGCGACAGCTCCTAAATTAAAGGATCAGGTTTGTTATGGATGGAATGTGACCGGTGATGCTGCGGCTATTCGTAAGCGCCTCAATAACAGACTGGATCTTTCTTACCTGCTGAAAGCTTATCAGTTATTTCCCGAAAAAGATAAATTTTTCATCCTGCCAAAATCGGGTGATGCCAAGGCTTCTTTTTTCAACAAACTGGCGGGTAATGCCATCCTGATGGAACAAATCAAAAGAGGAATGAGTGAGGATGATATTCAGAAATCCTGGGAGCCCGGACTTGCAGCGTTTAAGAATATCAGGAAGAAATATTTGATCTATAAATGATAGGGACAAGGGGCGAGGGACAAGGGACCAGGGACGAGGGACAGGGGAATTGATTAATTTTGTGAGATGAAGGAATTGCGGGATTGCAGAATTGTTTTCATGGGTACGCCAGAATTTGCTGTGGCCATTCTGGATAAGCTGGTGGAGCAAGGTTGTCAGGTAGTGGGTGTGGTTACCGCACCTGACAAGCCAGCAGGCAGAGGCATGCAACTGACGCCTTCCGCTGTGAAGAAATATGCATTGGAAAAAGGCTTGAACATTCTGCAACCACCGAAGCTCAAAGCTCCGGAATTTTTAGAGGAGCTGGCTGCTTTGAATGCTGATGTGCAGGTGGTAGTTGCTTTCAGGATGTTGCCAGAGTCAGTATGGAACATGCCCCCGCTGGGCACCATCAATCTGCATGCTTCTCTCTTGCCAAAATATCGAGGTGCAGCACCCATCAACTGGGCCATCATCAATGGTGAAAAAGAAACCGGGATCACCACTTTCAAATTGCAGCATGCTATTGATACAGGTGATGTATTGCTGCAACAAGCACTTCCCATCCGGGATGATGAAACGGCAGGTGAGCTTCATGATGAAATGAAAAACCTCGGTGCAACATTGGTTTATCAGACTTTAGAACAATATGTTTCTGGAACCTTGAAAACAAAGCCTCAGGCTGATCTGGGCGATCCTGCTGCTTTGCCCTCCGCTCCCAAGATCCATACCGATACCTGCAAAATTGATTGGAACAAATCATTGAAAGAGACCTATGATCTTGTACGAGGGCTCTCACCTTATCCTGCTGCATTCACTTTTCTTGAAGGAAAACTGCTCAAGATTTTCAAGTCGCAAATGAAGATGGTTGAAGTACCAGAAGCTGGCAAATATGAATCAGATGGTAAAACCTATCTCCGTTTTTCCGCAGCGGATGGCTGGCTCTATCTGACAGAAGTTCAGCTGGAAGGCAAAAAGCGAATGGCTATCGAAGATTTTCTTCGTGGATACCGACTGAATGCTTCATGAGCACATTTCAATTTTATAAATCATTTTATGGAATCTATTTCATCCCGTTTCATGCGTTATGTTCAGATCGATACACAGAGCGATCCGGAAAGCCCTACTTTTCCTTCAACGGAAAAGCAGAAAGTTTTGTCGGGGTTACTGGCTGCAGAACTCCTTGAAATGGGACTCGCCGATGCACACATGGATGAGTGGGGTTATGT
>JBKCOY010000104.1:0-51683 GCA_046309555.1 Chitinophagia bacterium | reverse complement strand
CAACAATGCCCTCAATGCACAACAGACCTCGGCTAATGTTGCCATTACCCCATCTGTATCTTACTATCATAAATCTGGGTTGGGTATCAATACTACAGCATATTTCAGACCAACAAATGCTTCAGGCGGTTTATATCAGGCGGCGATAACTCCATCCTTCGACCATATTGGTGAAAAAGCCATGTACGGACTTTCCTATACCCATTACCTCAAAATTGATGGTACCAACTCTTTTATCACTCCTTATGATAATGAAATATACGGGTATATCCAAGAGAGGAAAACATGGCTAAGACCCTCGCTTACTGTAGGTTGGGCAGGTGGCAGTTACAGAGACATATCGATTTTCCCAATTCGGATCAATGGTAACGTGATCTTGATAACAGATACTACAAAGATCACGATCAATGACTTTTCAACCATTCTGGGATTTTCCCATAGTTTTAAATTCATGGATGTATTTACAGGGGATGATTTGCTTACAATTGTTCCACAGATCAGTATCATCGGGGGTATACAACAATACGAGACCGAATCGCTTTCCGCTGGGATCAATTTTGGTATCAGAACAAAGGAAAATGATTTGAAAAGGATACGCGAACGCTATAACTTAAGGTCTACCTCAAGTACATCTCCATTTATCCTGCAGACAGCAGCAGCATCACTGAACGTTTCATGGTATAAAGGAGCATTCTCTTTCTCGGGCGGATACTTTGCTGGGTATTATTTTCAATCGGCTACCAGCAGTCAGTGGGGGCATATTTTCAATGTTTCTTTAGGGCTTACTTTTTAAGAAATCATTTCAAATAGATTCAATATCTTGTTGTTGAAATTTTCACCATATTTAAAAAATAAACCATGAAAAAAATTATTTTGCTTCTCATCGTAATCAGCAGTCTGAACTTTATTCAGGCACAGGGTTTTAAAATAGGGGCCAAAGCTGGCGCTAATATAACAGGTTTGAACGGTGTTCAGTTTGATGAAGGCTTCAATTTCGGATATCATGCAGGTGGATTTGCTGAAATCATGTTCAGTAAAAAGGTTGGCATTCAACCAGAGGTGCTGTGGAGTCAAACTTCATTGACACCTGCATCCTCTTTTGATGCACTTCGTCCGGATCTCGCGAATCTCGCAACAATCAAACTCAGCTATATAAACATTCCGATTTTGCTTACCCTAAAACCAGTTAAGCTGATATCTTTCCAGGTTGGACCTCAATTTGGGATACTGAGGGACAAAAGTCAGTCTTTCACGGGTAATGCAGCCAGCGCTTTTAAATCAGGTGATCTGTCTCTTTTGGGTGGAATTCAGTTGAATTTATTGAAAATAAGACTCTATGGCAGATATGCTATCGGTTTGACGGACATAAACGATATCCAGAATGTTGCATCTGCTGAAAAGTGGAAGAGTAAAACACTTCAACTTGGACTTGGACTTACCTTGTAATCGTAAAAAATAGCTTATTCCAATCCCGGTTTAACCGGGATTTTTTTTTGGCATCAAACTTGAACTATAACCTGCAGATGATGTGAAATGGGTTCTGATCCCGTTCAAGGTGACATATTGTCTTAAAAGTGTAAACATGGAACTGAAAATGAATTTTTTACAGCAGGAAGAAGAAATGGATTTTATGCCAATCATTCCGTTGAATGAAATAGATGGAGAAGGAACAGATGAAATCCCTATTCCTTCTGAACTTCCGTTATTACCCTTGCGGAATACTGTTCTATTTCCTGGTGTTGTAATCCCAATTACTGTAGGAAGGGATAAATCAATTAAAGCCATCGCTGAATCCTATAAAACCGACAAACTAGTAGGAGTTCTCTCACAGAAAGACAGTAACATTGAGGACCCTGGAATCGCTGATCTTGTCTCCATTGGTACCGTTGCCAAGATCATCAAATTGATCAAAATGCCGGATGGGGGCACTACAGCAATTTTGCAGGGGAAGAAAAGATTTTCACTTCAGAAAGTAACTTCTGAAGATCCATATTTCAAGGGACAGATTACAGTTTTACAAGAGGAAAATATCTTAAACGACCAAGCTTTTGACGCTTCTGTAGCATCTATCAAAGACCTTGCCTCTCAGATTATCCAGCTTTCACCCAATATTCCAACGGAGGCTTCCATCATCCTCAAAAATATTGAGAACCCTTCTTTTCTTATCCATTTCGTAGGTAGCAATTTGAATGGTGAGTTATCAGAGAAGCAATCGCTTCTTGAAATGAATGACATGCGGCTAAGAGCAGAAATGTTGTTGAAATTGTTACAAAAAGAGCTTCAGTTTGCTGAATTAAAAAACAAGGTTACCACCAAAACAAAGACAGAGCTGGATAAGCAACAGCGTGAATATTTCCTTCAGCAACAACTCAAAAGCATCAAAGACGAGCTCGGGGGAGATACAAATGATCGTGAGATACAGGAGATGAAGAAAAAGGCTGAAACAAAAAAGTGGTCTTCAGCAGCCAAAGAAATGTTTCAGAAGGAGATCGAAAAGCTGGAACGCATGCATCCCAGCACACCTGATTATTCTATTGTTTACAATCATGTCGATCTGATGCTGGATCTTCCATGGGGAGATTATACAGAAGATTTGTATGATCTGAAAAAAGCCAAGAAGGTACTGGATAAGGACCACTATGGAATGTTCAAGATCAAGGAGCGAATACTTGAATATCTTGCTGTACTGAAGTTGAAGGGAGATATGAAAAGCCCTATCCTCTGTTTTGTCGGACCTCCGGGTATTGGTAAAACTTCACTTGGTAAAAGCATCGCCAGTGCGATTGGCAGAAAATATGTTCGATTTAGTTTGGGTGGCCTACACGACGAAAGTGAGATCCGGGGTCATCGCAAAACTTACATCGGAGCCATGCCAGGCAGGATCCTGCAATCTATCCGCAAGATTAAATCCTCTAATCCGGTAATGATACTTGATGAAATAGATAAAGTAGGCAAGGATTTTCGAGGTGATCCGTCATCCGCCTTGTTGGAAGTACTTGACCCAGAGCAGAACAACAGTTTTTATGATAACTATCTGGAACTGGAATATGATCTTAGCAAGGTTCTTTTCATTGCAACCGCTAATGATATTCAAAGCATACAGCCAGCCCTGAGAGACAGGCTTGAAATCATAGATCTCACTGGTTATGCAGTTGAGGAAAAAGAGAAGATTGCACAGACACATCTGTTGCCAAAGCAAAAAGAGTTGCACGGACTTGAAAAATTCAGCTTTAAGATCAGTACTACAGTAATGACCCACATCATTGAAAATTATACAAGGGAAAGTGGAGTAAGAGAGCTGGATCGTCAGTTGGCCAGTATCATGAGAAGCCTCGCCAAAGATGTGGCCATAAAAGGAAAAATCAAGCCAACACTAACGGTCAATGATGTTGCCAGAATTTTGGGGAAGCCACGTTACAGCAATGAAATTTATAAAACCGCTAATATGGCTGGGGTAGCGGTGGGCCTGGCATGGACCTATGTTGGGGGTGATATTTTGTTTATAGAGACAAGCCTGAGCGATGGTAAGGGGGAGCTACAGCTGACCGGAAATCTTGGACAGGTAATGAAGGAGAGTGCCCATACTGCATTGACATATTTGCAATCAAATGCAAGAAAACTTGGACTTGATGTTGAGCTTTTCAAAAAGAAAAGTATCCATATCCATGTTCCGGAAGGTGCAGTGCCCAAGGATGGTCCCAGTGCTGGCGTGACCATGATGACTGCTTTGGCATCTGCCTTTACTGGGAGAAAAGTCAAACCTTATCTCGCTATGACAGGAGAAATCACCCTCAGGGGGCAGGTACTTCCAGTGGGGGGGATCAAGGAAAAGATCCTGGCCGCCAAAAGAACAGGCCTCAAGGAAGTTATACTTTGCTGGCAAAACGAAAAGGACGTTCAGGAAATCAGTCCGGAATTCATCAAAGGGATGAAGTTTCATTATGTGAAAACCATGCAGCAAGTGCTGGAACTGGCGCTTGCATAATTTTTTTTAAAAAGTTTGAACCAAATCATTTTGGCACGTGTTTATTTACTCAAGAGATTTAATTCTCTTATGTTGGTTGTTTTAAGGGTTAAAGAATCTCCCCCATTTTCATGGGGGATTTTCATTTTATCTCATCGATCTTTAACTTCGGGAATGCCTTTCATATTATTATTTTTCTATATACTTTCTCTTTTCCCATTATTGGCCAACACCCAAACGTTGGGTGGATCTTCCACCTATAATTTTCTCAAGCTACAGCAAGTGCCACATGCGGCTGCTCTTGGGGGGAGAAATGTTTCTATGTTCAATTCCGGGATATCCCTGTTGTCAGAAAACCCAGCACTTTTAAGGCAAGATCATCATTGGCAATCGGTTGCCAATTTTACCTTTTTATCACCATCTGTAACAGGTCTGTATGGCCTTGTTGGATATCATGAGCAGAAGACCCAAACCAATTTAGCCATTGGGGTTTCGCACATATCCTATGGTAACGAAATTGAAACCGATGCAGGAGGAAATATTCTGGGAAATTTTAGTGCTTATGATCAGGCTGTAGGTATCACAGCCTCAAGGGATTATGGCGTTCGTTGGAAGTATGGTGTAACCTTGAAAATGATCCGATCACAATATGGAACGTTCGCCAGTACTGGCCTTGCAGCTGATGCAGGAATTACATATTCCGATACAGCCAGAAGGATGCAAATAGGTTTTTCCATAAAAAATATGGGAGGGCAATTGAAAACGTATAACGGAAGGGGTGAGGATCTGCCGTTTGACATGCTAATAGGGCTCACCAAACAATTGGAAAAGGCTCCGCTCAGGATCACTCTAACTGCACAGCGGTTGAATCAATTTGATATTTTGTACAATGATACATCTTTCAATAGGGAGAATTATGGGCAGCCCCAACTGGCAGGATGGGGTGATAAACTGATCAGTCACCTGATAATGGGTACAGATCTGCTATTAGGGGATAAAATAATACTATCTGCCGGATACAATTTTTTGAGAAGAAAAGAGCTTGTAATCAGAAACATTGCAAGTGGATTGACCGGATTTGGTTACGGCTTGCATTTGAATCTTGCCAGAATGAACTTTCATTATGCAAGAAGCCATTTTCAATCAGGTCTTTCTCATCACCTTATTTCTGTAACCTATAGGTTTGTTCAACCTGTTCAGGATCAAAAATAGCTGAGGTTGGTTTTGGGCGTCAGTGCCATTAGAGATTCAAACATCAACTCAATGGTGTGTTCTACATCCTGCTTATGCAACATCTCTACCGTGGTATGCATGTAACGAAGAGGGATAGAAATGAGAACTGAAGGACATCCGTCGTTGGCATAGGCAAATGAATCAGTATCTGTTCCTGTGCTCCTTGAAACTGTGCGCATCTGAACCGGGATCTTCTTTTTTGTTGCCACATCCTCTACAAGGGTCAGTAACTTATTGTGAACAGCCGGGCCATAAGCCAGTGAAGGACCTTTGCCGCAGGCAACATCTCCTTCTATGATCTTATTGACCATTGGGGTGGTGGTGTCATGTGTAACATCAGTGATAATGGCAACATCAGGCTTGATGCGTCTGGCGATCATTTCTGCACCTCTGAGGCCTATTTCTTCCTGAACGGCATTTACCACATAGAGGGCATAAGGAAGTTTTTTCTTGCTGGCTTTGATCATTCGGGCAACCTCTGCAATCATGAATCCACCAATTCTGTTGTCTAGAGCTCGACCAATGATATAGTCGTATGCCAGCTCATCATACCCTTCTTCATAGGTGGCAACTGCTCCAATATGAATGCCGAGGGCCTCAACTTCCTTTTTATTCTTAGCTCCGCAGTCCAAGAACAGGTTTTCTACTGCCGGCTGTGGATCTTTTCTTTCACCACCACCGATCCGGGTGTGGATGGCGGGCCATCCAAATACGGCTTTAACAGCGCCTTTTCTTCCATGTACCAATACTCTTTTGCCTGGAGCAATCTGATGATCAACGCCACCATTTCTTTTGAGGTAGATCAGTCCGGCGTCTGAGATATAATTGACAAACCAGCTGATTTCGTCGGCATGGGCTTCAATCACAACCTTAAACTTTTCCGCAGGGTTGATGATGCCGGCTACTGATCCATAAGGATCTGTCATGATATCATCTACAAACGGTCTGATGTGGTTTAGCCAAAGTTTTTGTCCGCCCGACTCAAACCCTGTGGGGGAGGGCGTATTGATATATTTCCTCAGAAACGCATAGGCTTCATCAGATAGAATTTTTTTTGCTTTCGCTTTAGTTGATTTTGCCATGATAATTTAGAATTTGGGATACTAGCGGAGAATGATGATGGGTTGTGTCTTTACCGTATCGCTTTTGTTGCCTTTTGCATCTTTCATCCAAAAACTGAAAGTAGCAGTATCATTACGGTTACAGCGAGGTTGTAGTTCAATGGCATAGGTAAACGTTACCAGTACTTCTCCATCAAAGTTATTGGTTCTGGGCGTCTCAGCAGGGATCCTGTAGAGAAATGAATCTACAAAGTTACTCTGGGTGCAACGGGTAGTAGATTTTTTTACCCAAATGGTATCTACAAAATCACCTTCCTTGTCGGTTAGGCGCATACTGATTTGAAGATCACTGCCGATGGGAACAACAGAACCGCTGACCGATTTGATCCTGAGCTGCGGCTTGGATTGAAATGTTTCTTTTCCGCAGGAAAAGAATATCAATGAAAGCGTTAAGGCGATGAACCGTTTTGTCATGTACCTTTGTTATCATTCAAAATTAGCCGATTCAGCTTGAAAAACCTATCCGGGACGGTCATTTTATGGAAGATTTAACCGTTGAGAACAATAGTATTAGAGTACAAAAAGCGCTGAAGCTCTTCAGGGAACAGGCAAATCACAATGAAGCCTACCGCAACTTCCTTTTTCAACTTGACATAGATCCCGATACCGTTAGGGGTTTAACGAAAATCCCCTTTCTCCCGATTTCATTTTTTAAAACACATCGATTGCAAACGGGTGATTTTGAACCCCAGTTTTGTTTTGAAAGCAGTGGAACAACAGGCGTACAAACGAGTAGACATTGTATCGCAAGTTTGGATAGGTATCTTGATAATACCCGTAAAAATTTCATTCATTTTTATGGTGATCCGGCAGACTTTTGTTTTTTGGCGTTGTTGCCTTCATATCTGGAGCGCTCCAATTCATCCTTGGTATCCATGGCTGACCATTTCATGAAACTAAGTGGTCACCCCAACAATGGGTTTTTTCTCAATGATTTTGAAAATCTTCGGCAAACATTGATCAGACTAGAGACTGCAGGTCAAAAGACCATTCTGTTGGGCGTTACTTTTGCACTACTTGATTTTGCTGAGCGGTATTCATTGGATTTGAAACATACGATTGTGATGGAAACGGGAGGCATGAAAGGTCGGAAGCAGGAGATCACGCGTGAAGAACTGCATGAATTTTTGATGAAAAGAATGGGAGTAGGTTCTATTCATGCAGAATATGGAATGACAGAACTGCAATCACAGGCGTATTCATTTGGCAAAGGATTTTTTAGGTCTTCGGATACAATGATTGTTCTGATGCGCTCTCCGGATGATCCTTTTGAGGTCTGGACTTCAACAGAATACCCTTACCGAACGGGCATGATCAATATTATAGATCTAGCCAATAGTGATACCATGGCATTCATTGCTACAGATGACCTAGGCAGGTTTAATCCTGACGGCAGTTTTGAGATCCTGGGTAGGGTAGACCATGCAGATATCAGGGGTTGCAGTCTGTTGGTCGTTTAACAAAACAAACATTGCATTCAAATAGCACATAATTTTACTTCAATATTGAACATATGAGTGTTTTAAAACAGATCGCAACCTATCTCTATCTGAAAAAGAAAGATCCCAATACGCCAGATTCCCAATGGGTGAAATACATGCATGGCATCAACAGGATTTCATTGTTGCTGTTCGTTTTTGCGCTGTTCGTAATTTTGGTAAAATTGATGCTGAGAAAATAATGTAGTGATTATTTTATCAGCATTTTGTGGATGATCGCTGCAGCACGACCTGACGCACTTCCGCTCGCCATCAATATTGATCTGAGAACATCATACTCTTTTCTGATTCCATTGGCAATTTCCGGATCAAGGATTCTTTTTAATTCTTGGCTTAGATTTTCTGGGGTCAATTCGTTTTGTATCAGTTCCTTCACTACCATTTTTCCCATGATTAGGTTGACCAAAGAGATATAGGGTACTTTGACCACCCATTTTGCAATCTTGTAAGTGAGGGATGATCCCAGATAACAAACTACTTCCGGAACTCCGAAAAGAGCAGTTTCCAGCGTTGCTGTTCCGGAGGTTACCAAAGCTCCATCGGCAACACTCAACAGCTCATAAGTATTGTCTTTTACAATTTTTACGTTGGGATATTCTGCGGAAACAGAACGAATAAATTCGTCTGTAATGCCGGGTGCCTGGGCAACAATAAATTCATCATCAGGAAAATCGACTGCTGAAGCCAACATCACGGGAAGCTTTTTGATGATTTCCTGTTTCCTTGATCCCGGTAGCAAAGCGATGATTCGTTTGTTCAACGAAAGACCAAGTTTCTCTCTCAATGACCCTTGTGCTAACCTTTCCTGATGATCGCTGATGATCTCAGCAAGGGGATGGCCGACATAATCAACTTCATAGTTCCATTTTGCATAAAAATCTTTTTCGAAAGGCAGGATCACCAGCATTTTATCAACCACCTTTTTGATCAGATGAACCCTCCCTTCTTTCCAGGCCCAAACCTGAGGAGAGATGTAATAGACCGTTTTGATGTTTTTGGCTTTTGCAAACTTGGCAATGGGCAAATTGAATCCCGGATAATCAATGAGTATCAGTACATCCGGAGCAAAAGCGAGAAGATCGGATTTGCACCATTTCATATTCTTCATGATGGTGCGCAGATTGGAAACCACTTCAGCAAAGCCCATGAAAGCAAGGTCTCGGTAATGTTTGACCACTTTTGCTCCTTCTTCTTCCATCAGATCTCCGCCCCATGCTCTTATATCTGCTAGCGGATCATTTTTCTTTATGGCCCTGATGAGTCTACTGCCATGAAGGTCACCCGATGCTTCTCCGGCGATGATATAATATTTCATGGAAGAGCCTCCTTATCCGATTAATTTGAAAAGTAAGGCAGACAAAGCATAAATAATCGAAACAGTGAATATGCCTTTGGCAGTTTTATCTTTCTGTCCATTGATATAAACCGTAAATAACACAATATTCAACAAGAGGCAGGGGATGGTTAGCGCTGAAACCAGTTGTTTATTGCCCTGCAGAGTATTCATAAAATCTGAAAAGCTGAACAAACTGAATTTCCAGTAGTAATATCCAAAAAAACTCAATACCGGAACAATCAGTCCGATGAGTGTGCCGAATACAAAATTGTCTTTTTTCAGGATTGCCATGAATAGTCTTTTTCGATTTTCTTTTTAATGGCATAATTGGTGAGGTCGTATTGTACGGGAACAATACTTACATAGTTATTTTCCAATGCCCATACATCTGTGTCTTTTCCTTTGTCGAAATTTTGAAACGTTCCCGTCAGCCAGTAATATTTTTTCCCCGACGGATCCTTTCTTTCCTTGAAGTCCTCATCATATTTGGCATACGCCTGTTTGCAAACCTTTACTCCCTTGATGAGGTTTACATCTCCCTTTGGAATATTAACGTTCAGGCAAAAATGATCGTCTGCTTTTTTTGAGATCATTTTTTCCACGATCATCCTGGCATATTTTCTGGCACCGGTAAAATCAGCTTCAATGCTCAGGTCCAGCAACGAAATCCCTGCGGCGGGTATGTTTTCGATGGATGCTTCAATGGCAGCGCTCATGGTGCCAGAGTAGATCACATTAATGGAATGGTTGGCGCCGTGGTTGATGCCACTAAGACAAATATCAGGTTTCCCTTTTAAAACCTTGTCAACAGCCACTTTTACGCAATCAGCAGGTGTTCCGCTGCAAGTCCATGCCTCTACACCATTCATAAATGGCACTTTGTGAATCCGGATAGGGAATCCAATGGTGATGGCATGTCCCATTCCCGACTGTGGCTTATCAGGTGCCACTACAACGATTCTGCCCAAGTCTTTTACGGCTTCCACCAGGTTACGAATCCCGGGAGCTGAAATGCCATCATCGTTGGTGATCAATATTGTGGGTTTTTCTTTCTTCATATCATGCCAATATCCTGTGAAATTACCACATATTTTACTGGTCAGCTTGAAATTGAGAATGGGAATCAAAAAAATTTAGTAAAAAGTATTCAAAAGCTAAATAATTTAGTATATTGCCACCAAATTCATTAGTATGTCACAATCATTTGCAGGTCAGAACCTGAAATATCTGAGAAAGCTGAAGGGCATGACACAGGAAGAATTTGCCCAAAAATTGCAGATCAAAAGATCGCTGCTTGGCGCTTACGAAGAAGAGAGGGCAGAGCCTAGGATTGATGTACTTGAAGTAGTCAGTGATCATTTTCGGATAAGTCTTGATGATCTGTTGAGGAGGGACCTGAGTGAACCGAAAGGAAATTATCTAGCCAAAAGACGGCAACAAAAGCTTGGCAATACCGATAGCCAGGTGATTCATTTTGTGCCGATGAAAGCAGCGGCAGGATATCTTGCAGGATATGCAGATGAAGAGTTCATTGATGAACTCAACACCTTTACACTGCCCATGTTGGGGAATGGCTTTTACAGAGCCTTTGAGATCATTGGAGACAGTATGCTCCCAACGCCAACCGGATCCATTATTGTAGGACAAAAAGTTGATTCACTCGATGAGATCAAGCAACACGCTGCCTGCATTGTGGTGAGCCGCAGTGAAGGTATTGTCTATAAACGTGTTTCCAGGAATCCCAAATCAAAAAATAAGGTTACGCTTACCAGCGACAATCAGGCGTTTCAGCCATATGAAGTCAATGCAGAAGATATTCTTGAGGTCTGGCAAGGTCAGATGGTCATCACCAAAGTGGCACAACAGCAACGCTGGGATGTAGGACAACTTGCGAGTCTGGTCTCCAACCTGCAGGAGCAGATCAGTTCTATGAAGAAAAGCATGAACTAGTCTAATTTATACACACCCCGTTGATAACCTTAGCTTTAGGGGGTGTAGTCATTGGTTTATCTTTGGATGCCGGGCCAATACCTGGATATCAATCATTTAATGTGAAGCGGAATGGCAAAGCAGCAGGAAAACATATTTGAATACAATGAGGATTCCATCAGGAGTCTGGACTGGAAGGAACACATCCGACTCAGGCCGGGAATGTATATCGGTAAATTAGGAGATGGAAGCAGTCAGGATGATGGTATTTATGTGCTTTTGAAGGAGGTAATGGACAATTGCATCGACGAGCACATGATGGGCTATGGCAAGCAGATCGAACTCTCGCTTTCAGGTAAAGAAGTCACCATCCGGGATTATGGAAGAGGCATCCCTTTGGGAAAGCTGGTAGATGTGGTTAGCAAGATCAATACCGGAGCCAAATATGACAGTAAGGTATTCCAGAAGAGTGTGGGACTGAATGGAGTGGGTACCAAGGCGGTAAATGCCCTGAGTGATTATTTTCGGGTGACCGCTTACAGGGATGGAAAGGAGAAAACAGCTGAATTTAAGTGTGGAGAGCTGGTCAAGGAGCACAAAGAAACTTCATCTAAGGAGTCCAACGGCACACAGGTGGTTTTCATACCGGATGAAAATATCTTTCGGAATTTCCATTTCATATCTGATTACATCGACAAGCAGTTGTGGAATTATTGTTATTTGAATGCCGGTCTTGTCATCAATTACAATGGCAGAAAGTTCATCAGCAAGAATGGTCTCCTTGATTTGCTGCATCGCAATGCCAATGAAGATGAATTGCGTTATCCGGTCATTCATTTGAAAGGAGAAGATATCGAGGTTGCGATTTCCCACAATAATGAATATGGTGAGGACATTTATAGCTTCGTCAATGGTCAATACACCACACAGGGCGGTACCCATGTGCTGGCTTTCCGCGAAGCGTTTGTGAAAACCATTCGTGATTTCTTCAAAAAGGATTATGATGCTGCCGATATAAGGCAGAGTATTGTTGCTGCAGTAGCGGTAAGGGTTCAGGAGCCGGTATTTGAATCCCAAACCAAAACAAAGCTGGGGTCTCAATACATCTATGAGGGAGGACCCTCAATGAAAAATTTCATACTCGACTTTTTCAGCAGGGAGCTTGACAATTTCCTTCATAAAAATTCTTCAGTCGCCGAGGCCTTAAAGAAACGTATAGAGCAAAGTGAGCGGGAGAGAAAAGAACTAGCAGGAATCAAAAAACTGGCGAATGAAAGAGCCAAAAAAGCCAATCTGCACAACAGAAAACTTCGGGATTGTCGCATACACCTGAACGCTGAGCCGCCTGCAAAAGGGAAAGAAGAATTCATTGCCAAGCAATTGCAGAGTACCATCTTCATCACAGAAGGTGATTCAGCAAGCGGTTCCATCACCAAATCCCGTGATGTGGAAACCCAGGCTGTATTTAGTCTTCGTGGTAAACCCCTGAATTCATACGGACTTACCAAAAAAGTAGTCTATGAAAATGAAGAATTCAACTTGCTGCAACATGCTTTGAACATCGAGGAGGGGATGGATGATCTGCGTTATAACAACATCATCATTGCCACAGATGCCGATGTAGACGGTATGCATATCCGGCTACTTTTGATGACTTTTTTTCTCCAGTTTTTTCCAGACCTCGTAAGAGATGGACACGTTTATATTTTGGAAACACCTCTTTTTAGGGTGAGAAACAAACAGGAGACGATTTATTGTTATGCTGATCAGGAGAGGCTCGCTGCCATTGCCAAAATAGGTGCAAAGGCAGAGATCACCAGGTTCAAGGGCTTGGGGGAAATATCACCTGATGAATTCAAGCGATTCATTGGACCTGATATGCGGAAAACCCCCGTGATTCTGGGAAGTCAGATCCATATTCAGCAGTTGCTGGAGTATTATATGGGAAAAAATACACAAGAGCGTCAGGACTTTATTGTTTCCAACCTGAGGATTGAATTGGATACTTTGGAAGAATCAAATTGATAATATGATACATGTTGTTTTCAACGAGCCGGATGCAGATGTGCTGAGAAAAGCGATAGAGTTGGATGAGTCTTTGGGTGGAGATATTCAATTGGTGAGGGATGACTATGCAGTTGGTCCATTAACTGCCATCTACACACCTGAAGGACTGGAGGCAAGAAAGCATTGGTGGACTGGCGTTTTGCAGGGAGGAGATCATGAAGGAGCTGCAAATGACGGCAAAGTGGATGATCAAAAATCAGTCCTTGAGATCAAAGAGACATTGACCAACAATGATAGTGAAGAAATATGGATTTGGGCTGCACAAAACAAACACGATGTATGCGGTTATTATTGGTTGGTGAGTCAGTTGGCTGACTTTCAAGGCCGCATCCAGATCCTCTACCTGAATAATCTTCCATTTATCAATGAAAAAGGAAATATATTTTATCCAGATTGGCTTTCGCAAATCCCCGCCCGTGAGTTCATCAAAGCTAAAAAGCTGGCCAGACCTGTAACCACAAGCGAGTTTGAAGTGGATGCCGATGAATGGAACAAGATTTGTGCTGAAGGATCCATGGTGAGGTTACTGGATGGGGGTAAAAAGATACTTCATAAGGAGGTTGATTATTATGACGCCGAACTGTTAAAATATATCAGTACAGAATCCCAGAAGGGTTCAAAGATCATCCACTCCTTGTTATCCAAATCAAAGGAGACAACCGGAGATGCATTTTTACTTTGGAGACTGAAACATCTTGCAGAACATGAAAAATTTGAAGTAACTGGGGAATTGAAGGGGATGAAAGATTTTGAAATCAAAAAACGATCTGCAATAGAAGCAGCTGAATAAAAATCAATCCGATGGCGAAGGCGAAATTTGTGATGGATCCCGAACAGGAATCTGGTGTTTCAGGCCAATACAAAAACTGGTTTCTGGATTATGCCTCCTATGTTATCCTGGAAAGAGCAGTTCCGGAGGTGACCGATGGACTGAAACCAGTTCAACGCAGAATACTTCATTCCATGAAAGAAATGGATGATGGCCGCTTGAACAAAGCTGCCAACATCATAGGTCAGACCATGCAATATCACCCACATGGTGATGCAAGCATACAAGATGCATTGGTTAATCTGGGACAGAAAGATCTTCTGGTAGACACGCAGGGTAACTGGGGTGATGTGAGAACAGGCGATGATGCAGCTGCAGCACGTTATATTGAAGCACGCCTCAGCAAATTTGCATTGGATGTGGCTTTCAATGCCAAGACCACCCAATGGCAACTGAGTTATGATGGACGGAAGAAAGAGCCTGTAAACCTGCCCATGAAGTTTCCACTCTTGCTGGCTCAGGGTGCTGATGGAATTGCCGTTGGTTTATCAACCAAGATCCTCCCACATAATTTCAATGAACTGATTGAAGCTTCCATCAAGTCTCTTAAAGGAAAAAAGTTTGAGTTGTATCCTGATTTTCTGACAGCAGGTATGATCGATGCAAGCAATTATAATGATGGTAAAAGAGGAGGGAGGATCAGGTGCCGTGCTCATATTCAGGAACTGGACAAGAAATCGATCATCATCAGGGATGTGCCTTACGGCGTAACCACGACACAATTGATGGAATCCATTGTCAAAGCCAATGACCAGGGTAAGATCAAGATCAAAAAAGTAACAGATAACACAGCAGCTGAAGTTGAGATTTTGGTAGAATTGGCTGCAGGTATTTCATCCGACATCACCATTGATGCGCTATATGCCTTCACGGATTGCGAAATCAGTCTTGCTCCCAACGCCTGCGTGATCGTGAATCAGAAACCCATGTTTCTTTCTGTTACAGAATTGCTGAATATTTCTGTCAATAACACGCGTGAATTGCTGAAAAAAGAGCTTGAGATCAAACTGTCTGAGCTCCAGGAAAAATGGCATTTTACCTCACTTGAGAAAATCTTTTTTGAAGAAAAGATTTACAAAGAACTGGAGAAAAAACATGACGATTGGGAAACAGTCCTTGTTTCTATTCAGAAGGCTTTCGGTCCGTTTAAAAAGCAATTCAAAAAGGATATTTCTCGTGAAGACATCATCAAGCTCACCGAAAAACCAGTGCGCAGGATCTATAAGTTGGATATTGATGAATTGAATCTTCAGATAAAAGGAATTGAAACGGAAATAAAGCAAGTGAAACATGATCTGGAGAACCTTACCGATTATGCAGTTGCTTATTATGAAGGACTACAGCAGAAATACGGAAAAGGCAGAGAGCGCAAGACAGAGATCAAGCCTTTTGATGTAATACAGGCGAGACAGGTGGCGATAGCGAATGTGCGTCTTTATATGAATAGGGAAGAAGGCTTTATTGGTACAAGTTTGAAAAAGGACGAATTCATCACAGAGTGTTCTGATCTGGATGATATCATTGTTTTTACCAAGCGGGGTATCATGAAAGTTGTGAAAGTTGACGACAAGGCCTATATAGGGAAGGATATCATTCACGCAGCAGTATTCCAGAAAAATGATGATAGGAATACTTACAACATGATATATACCGATGGGGCTTCAGGGATATCATATGCGAAGAGATTCAATGTTACCGGTGTCACTCGCGACAAGGAATATGATCTTACCAAGGGAAGTGATAAGTCGAAAGTGAATTACTTCACCGCCAACCAAAATGGGGAAGCAGAGTCGGTTAATATTGTGTTGAGTCCCAATTGCAGCGCCAGGAACAAACAGCTTGAGTTTTATTTTGAAACGCTTGATATCAAAGGAAGGAGTTCTATTGGCAATCAGGTTACCAAATATCCCATCAAAAGTGTAAAACTAAAAGATGCCGGAAAATCTACTCTTGGCGGCCGGGAGCTTTGGTTTGACGATACTTTTGGGCGATTGAATACCGATGCCAAGGGCACCTCTTTGGGTAGTTTTCTACCAGATGATCTTCTTTTGGTTATTTACCATCAGGGATTCTATGAAATTACCAATCAGGAGCTTACACAACGCTTTGATGCAGACTCCCTGATCAAGATTGAAAAGTTTGATTCCAAGAAGATCGTAACAGCCGTTTATCTTGATAATGAAAAACTGCAATTCAATGTCAAGAGGTTCAAGATCGAAACCACAACATTGAACAATAAATTTTATTTTATCAAAGAAGCTGAGGGCAATTATGTGGAAGCAGTCAGTACCGAAAAGGATCCTGTTGCGCTAATCCGTTCCGGAAGAGGCACACAGGCCAGAGAGTCCAAAGTCAAAATCGCCGATTATATTGAAGTTATGGGATGGAAGGCTGTAGGGAACAAGCTGACTGATTTTTCCAAGAGTACCGAAGTAAGCTGGTTCCCACAGGAGGGCGATACCAAGCAAGCAGCCCTTTTTTAACTTGGTAATCAATGAATTAGGCCTCTCGCTATTGGTTTGTTGGGGATGACTTATATTTGTGAATAAATTCAAATTTATCCAATGCCTTTCACAAGAGAAGAGGACTTCAATGCTCAACTATCTGGTTCCATGCCCGAAGCAGACGCTGGTTCGAGCAGTTGGTTCAAAAGGCGCAAAAAGGGTATCAGTACCTCAACCGCTGAGAAAAAAGAGGCTCCGGATGGACTTTGGGCACAATGTCCAGCCTGTAAATATACTTGCACAACTACAGAGTTAAAAGAGAACTTATCAGTTTGTCCCAAATGCAATCATCATCACAGAATCGGGAGTGCGGAATATTTTGACATGCTTTTTGATGATCAGCAGTTCGAAGAACTATTCGCAGAGGTAAAGTCAATTGATTTTCTGGGTTTCAATGATTTAAAGCCTTATCAAAAGCGCCTGGATGAAGCTTATGCCAAAACCGGCTTACATGACTCGATTACCGCTGCCCATGGTAAGGTAGGAGGACATCCGCTTGTTGTTTGTTGTATGGATTTTAATTTCATAGGGGGTTCTTTGGGCAGTGTGATGGGTGAAAAGATAGCCAGGGCTGCTGATTATTGTCTGGGAAAAAGAATTCCATTCATGATCATCAGCAAAAGTGGAGGGGCAAGGATGATGGAATCTGCTTTTTCATTGATGCAATTACCCAAAACCCTTGGAAAGATCAGCAGGCTTTCTGTTGCAGGGATACCCTATATTTCTCTTTGTACTGATCCGACCTATGGAGGAACTACTGCCTCTTTTGCAATGGTGGGAGATATCAATATTGGGGAACCAGGAGCAATGATAGGATTTGCCGGACCGCGCGTGATCAGAGAAACAATCAAGAGAGATCTTCCAGAGGGATTTCAGACCTCAGAATTTGTAATGGAGCATGGATTTTTGGATATGATCGTTGAACGCAAGCAGCTGAAATCCAGACTTTCAACATTGCTCGGACTTTTTGCCAGCTAATAAAAGCCTTTACGGGGCTGTTCCCGTTTAACCATGGAAATCAAAAACAGGACTGCCACCTTTGATTATTTCATCGAAGACAAATTCGATGCGGGCATGATGTTGACAGGAACAGAAGTAAAGGCATTAAGAGAGGGGAAGGTCAGTTTTAATGATAGTTATTGTTTGCTCGATCAGGAAGAGCTTTACATCAAAGGGTTACATATCTCCCCATATTCCCATGGAAGCTATGCCAACCATAACCCAACAAGAGACAGAAAGCTATTGCTCAAAAAAAAAGAGATCAACCGGATTGCACAAAAATTAAAGGAAAAAGGCTTTACCATCGTTCCCCTCAAGATATATTTCAATGACAGGGGATTTGCAAAGATCCAGATTGGCCTCGGTAAAGGAAAAAAGCTGCACGATAAAAGAGAAAGTATCAAAGAGCGGGAAACACAAAGAGAGATCAAAAGGTTCCTTAAATAGCAGTTTTCAGTAGAAATCCGTTATTTCTGAAAAACACTCATCCAAATTTTGGTTTTATTGGATAATTTGATCAATTTTGGAATATGAATAAGAATTTTACAAATAACGGTTGGCATCATATCTCCTAACAGGGGTAGTGCTTGTTATTTGTTAACATAACCTGAGCCCCGATATTTCGGGGCTTTTTATTTAAAAATGGTTCAGTATGAACGGAGCAAACAAAATAAGGGTCAGTACTTCGGTGAGAAAAATGGCTGCCGATCTCTATACGCCTGTAGGAATTTATCTCAGGCTCAGAGACAAGTTTCGGGATACTATTTTGCTTGAAAGCGCTGATCACCATTCCGCAGAAAACAGTTTCTCTTTCATTGGAATCAATGCAATTGGGGGAATAGAAATCGGATCTTCTCATCAGGTTGAATACAAGTATCCCCTGCAGAAAGAAGTAAGGGTTTCAATGGATGGTCAGTCTGTTCAGGATCTGATATGGGAGTATATGAATGGATACACACTGGAAAAAGGCGAAAAAGAAGCAAGGTTTGCTCAAGGACTTTTCGGGTATACAGCCTATGATGCCATTCCTTATTTTGAAAAGATTGACTTCGCCAGCAGGTCTTATCATGAACTTCCGGATCAATCCATTTATAAAAATTCAGGTGAAGCCATTCCGGTGCTGCGTTATCGTCTCTACCAATTTATCATCGCAATAGATCATTTTCGTGATCAGCTTTACTTGCTGGAAAACAAGATTGATGGACTGGAGGGAGATTCACAATATTTGGAAAACCTAATTCATGGAAGAGACCTTCCTCAGTTCCCATTTCAAACCACAGCAGCGGAAACATCCAATATGTCGGATGATGAATATCTGGAAATGGTCAAAAAAGGTATCGCTCACTGTTTTCGCGGGGATGTATTTCAGATCGTACTGAGCAGAAGGTTTCAACAAACATTCCGTGGTGATGATTTCAATGTGTACAGGGCCTTGAGAATGGTCAATCCTTCACCTTATCTTTTCTATTTTGATTATGGCGAGTACAAATTGATGGGGTCTTCACCGGAGAGCCAGCTCATTGTTTCAAACGGAAAAGCCACGGTTCATCCCATTGCCGGAACCTTTAAAAGAACTGGTGATGATGCACTAGACCGCAAGGAGGCTGAACGATTACTGCAGGATCCCAAAGAAAATGCAGAACATGTTATGCTTGTTGACCTTGCGAGAAATGATCTCAGCAGGATATGTGATCATGTAACTGTGGCGCAGTACAGAGGCGTTAAATATTACTCCCATGTAATACATCTAGTGAGTGAGGTGGTGGCCAGTGTAAAGAAAGGAGAGAACCCTTTTAAGATAATGGCCAAGACTTTTCCTGCCGGCACTTTGAGTGGAGCACCGAAATATAAGGCCATGCAGCTTATCGATCAGTATGAAAAAACTCCAAGGTCGTTTTATGGAGGTGCCATTGGTTTTGTTGGATTTGACGGTTCCTGCAATCAGGCTATCCTCATCAGAAGTTTTCTAAGTAAAAACAATACACTTTATTGTCAGGCTGGTGCCGGTGTGGTAGCATCCAGCGTTCCGGAAAGTGAGCTGCAGGAAGTGAACAACAAATTGGGAGCCTTAAAAAAGGCTATTGAATACGCAAATCAGATCCATTGAAAAAGTTATTGGTTTTAGACAATTACGATTCTTTTACCTACAACCTGGTTCATCTTGCCAAAGAGATCCTGTGTGCAGATGTGGATGTGTTCAGGAATGATGAAATAACTCTTGAAGAGGTTGGTACTTATGAAAAGATCTTGTTATCACCCGGACCAGGAATTCCGGAAGAAGCAGGCATTCTTTTACCCGTTATTCGTCAATTCGCTCCAACACATTCCATATTTGGGGTTTGTCTTGGACATCAGGCGATTGGAGAATCTTTTGGCGGACAACTGAGTAATTTGTCAAAAGTATATCATGGAGTTTCAACTCCTGTACAAATTGCAGATGGACTGCTCCCATCTTCATCGGCAAATGACTGGTTCCTTGGTCTTGAACAGCAGCAACAAGTGGGTAGGTATCACAGTTGGGTGGTCAAGAAAGAAGCATTTCCCGAAGCACTGGAAGTAACGTCAACCGATGAGTTGGGAATGATCATGTCTCTTCGTCACAGAATATATGATGTTCAGGGTGTTCAATTTCATCCTGAGAGTGTATTAACCGCTAATGGCAGGAAAATGCTTGAGAACTGGCTCAGGCCGAATGCACAGCATAAATAAGATCTATGAAACAAATTCTAAACTATTTATTTGAGCACAAAACACTAGGCAGGGAAGATGCGCGTCAGATTCTGCTGGATCTTGGTCGCGGTGCTTTCAATGAGCATGAATTGAGTGCTTTCATGACAGTTTATCTTATGCGAACCATAACAATTGATGAGCTGCTTGGTTTCAGGGATGCATTGCTGGAACTTTGTGTTCCCTTGAGTTTCCCCAATCAAGAGGTTATTGATATTGTGGGTACGGGAGGAGATGGCAAGAACACTTTCAACATATCTACCCTTTCCTGTTTCATTGTTGCGGGAGCGGGACAGCCGGTAGCCAAACATGGAAGTTATGGTGCCAGTTCTATTAGTGGTGCTTCAAATCTTATGGATGCTATCGGTTATGCCTTCAAGAATGACGAGGAGTCTCTTCGCAATGAGCTGAATGAATCCAATATTTGTTTTCTACATGCCCCTGTTTTTCACCCTGCTTTGAAAGCAGTGGCACCCATCAGGAAAAATCTTCGGGTAAGAACGTTTTTCAATATGCTGGGCCCAATGGTAAACCCTTGCAAACCTGATTTTCAATTGGTAGGTGTATATAACCTTGAGATTGCCAGGATATACAATTATCTTTTGCAGTCGGAAAATAGAAAGTTTGCAATTGTACACTCTCTTGACGGTTATGATGAAATCTCTCTCACATCGGATGTGAAGCTCATCACTGCTGAAGGCGAAAAAATGTTTACCCCGGATCAGTTGGGCGGTACCGTGTTCAATGGTGAAGAAATCAGTGGTGGTGATTCTGTTGAACAAGCGGCTAAAATATTCATGGATATCCTAAAAGGGGAGGGAAGCCCTTCGCAGAATGCTGTTGTATTGGCCAATGCAGCTATGGGACTTTACATCACTGGGAAATTCGGAGATTTTGATTCTGCGCTGGAAGCTGCCAAAGAAAGTCTACACAGTAAAAAAGCCTTGCAGGTATTGCATAAACTCATTTCAATGCAAAAGAAATCGTGATGAATATTCTTGAGAAAATTGTGTTGAGGAAAAGCGAAGAGATCACTGAGCGAAAAAGAACTTCCTCTTTGGAGTCATTGAAGGATCATCCTTATTATTATCGTTCAGCGTACTCATTGGTAAATTCCCTTCAAGGGGATAATTCATCGGGGATCATTGCAGAGTTCAAAAGAAGATCTCCTTCAAAAGGAATCATCAATGACAAGGTTGATCCGGTTGTTGTTACATCTGCCTACCAGGATGCTGGTGCAGCTGCAGTTTCTATCCTAACCGACACCGATTTTTTCGGAGGATCTTCCGAGGATGTAACCAGATCAAGAGAAGCGTTGAGTATACCAATTTTACGAAAAGAATTCATTGTTGATCCATATCAGATACATGAGGCAAGGCATATGGGTGCTGATCTGATACTCCTGATTGCGGCCTGCCTTTCCGCTTCTCAGGTACAAGATCTCTCGGCTGAGGCAAGATCTATTGGATTGGAAGTATTGCTGGAATTGCATGATGAAGATGAGCTGGATCATATTTGTGAAACCGTTGATCTTGTTGGTATAAACAACAGAAGTTTAAAAACTTTTGATGTCGATATTGAAAGAAGCCTCCGCATGGCTTCAGCCATTCCTGAAGGGAAACCAAAGGTTGCAGAAAGCGGCATTGATGATCCTGAACAGGTTAAAATGTTCAGGAAGAACGGATATAAGGGTTTCTTAATTGGTGAAAATTTCATGAAGAATGTAGATCCTGGAAATGCTTTGAAACAATTCATCAGTAACATATAAATACAGATGAGAATAAAGGTTTGTGGTATGACGATGTTGGCACAGTTGAAGGAGCTGGAAGAGTGCGGGATTGATTTCGCAGGACTAATCTTCTATGAACGATCTCCAAGATTTGTATTGAAAGGGGGACTCACACCTGAAATAATGAGAAAAGAGGGGATAAGAATAAACCGGGTTGGTGTTTTTGTAAATGAGGCCATTGAAAATGTTTTGACTGCAGTTGAGGATTGGAAACTTGATCTTGTTCAGTTGCATGGCGACGAATCGCCCCGATACTGTGAACAGGTATCCAATCACGTCAACACCATTAAAGCATTTCGCATTGGGAAAGATGAAAATATACCGTACAAAATTCGCCCATATCAGGAAGCTGCAGATCTGTATCTTTTTGATACACTTGGGCAACAGTTGGGAGGTACCGGTGAGAAGTTTGACTGGAAGCTTATTTCAAAAGCTGCAGTTTCTAAACCTTATTTTCTCAGTGGTGGTATTTCCCTGGAAGATGCTGATGAAATCAAAGCTTTTGCATCGGGGGAAAATAAACTCTTCTCATTGGATATCAACAGTAAATTTGAGGTCTCACCCGGAAAAAAGGATATGGATAAAATAAGAAAATTTGCAAAACAGGTTAAAAACTATCAATAATATGATCAATTCTTACGCAATTCCTGATCAGCAGGGTTATTATGGTGATTTTGGTGGGGCTTATATCCCTGAAATGTTATTCGGAAACGTTCAGGAATTAAAGGCTAGATACCTTGAAATTTCAAATGATCCTGAATTCAAAAAGGAATTCAACCAGTTGTTAAAGGACTATGTCGGAAGACCCACTCCTTTGTTCTATGCACAACGATTGAGCAAGCAGTTCAATTCAAAGATTTACCTAAAACGTGAGGATCTTTGTCATACCGGTGCCCATAAGATCAACAATACGATAGGTCAGATTCTGTTGGCCATCAGACTTGGAAAAAGGCGTATTATCGCTGAAACAGGTGCCGGTCAGCATGGTGTGGCAACAGCTACAGTTTGTGCATTGAAAGGAATGGAATGTATCGTTTACATGGGGGAGAAGGATATTCAACGCCAGGCCCCTAATGTTGCCAGAATGAGAATGCTGGGTGCTAAAGTAGTCCCTGCAACCAGCGGAAGCAAAACCTTGAAAGATGCTACAAATGAAGCCATAAGAGACTGGATCAATAATCCTGTTGATACGCATTATATCATTGGTTCAGTTGTTGGCCCACATCCCTATCCGGACATGGTGGCTAAATTTCAATCTGTGATCAGTGAAGAGATGCGCATGCAATTGAAAGACGTTGAGGGTAGTGAATTGCCTTCAAGGGTAATAGCGTGTGTTGGGGGCGGAAGCAATGCAGCAGGTGCTTTTTATCATTTTCTAGATGAACCTACCGTAGAAATTGTTGCAGTTGAAGCAGCCGGACATGGGGTTAACAGTGGTTTGAGTGCTGCCACAACGCAACTGGGTGTGCCGGGTATTCTCCATGGTAGTAAGAGTATTGTAATGCAGACTGAAGACGGACAGGTTGTAGAGCCACACAGTATTTCAGCCGGGTTGGATTACCCTGGAATTGGCCCAATGCATGCAAATCTTTTTGCCAGTAAGAGGGGAACCTTTTTGAGTGCTACAGATGAAGAAGCCTTAAAATGGGCATTTGAAATTTCAAAACTGGAAGGTATTATTCCTGCATTGGAAACGGCACATGCATTTGCGGTATTGGACAGGTTGAAAATGAAAGACAGTGATGTAAATGTAATCTGTTTGAGTGGCAGGGGGGATAAGGATCTCGCTACTTACATGAATGCAATGGAAGTTCAATAAATAAGAAATAATGGGACGATTATCAGAGTTGTTTAGTAAGAAAAATAAAAATGTATTAAACGTATATTTCACAGCTGGATTTCCTGAGCGGCATTCAACGATTCCCATCATGGAAGCTTTGCAGTCGTCAGGTGTTGATCTTGTGGAGTTGGGGATGCCCTACAGCGATCCGTTGGCAGATGGTCCCGTTATCCAGGAAAGCAGTCTGGTTGCACTTTCAAAAGGAATGACAATTGCTGGTTTGTTTTCTGAACTTTACAATTTTAGAGAAAAGATCAGGATACCTGTAATCCTGATGGGTTACATGAATCCCGTATTACAATATGGGTTTGAGAAGTTTTGTAAGGATGCTGCCGCAGCTGGGATTGATGGACTTATCCTTCCAGACCTTCCGGCCTTTGAATTTGAAGCCCATTATGGAGCAATCATACAGCAATATGGATTGGATTTTATCTTTTTGGTTACTCCTGAAACCAGTGAAGAAAGAGTAAGAAAACTGGATGCATTGTCCAGTGGCTTTCTTTATGCTGTATCTTCCTCCTCAACAACAGGAAAGGATAAAGACTTTACTGAAGTAACCAATTATCTGGACCGACTTTCCGGGTACGATCTAAAAAATCCTATACTCGTAGGTTTTGGTATCAAAGACAGAGAAAGTTTTCTTTCTGTTTCACCTCATGCATCAGGAGCCATCATTGGGTCTGCCTTTATCAAGGCCTTAGCATCTGCAGATGATCCTCTTGAGGAAACCCAAAGTTTTGTCAGTAAAATTTTGAACGACTGATATGGAAACAGTGGTGATCAAGTATAATGCGGGTAATCTTCGTTCTGTAGGATATGCATTACAGAGGCTGGGTGTTGAACCTGTAGTTTCCGATGACCCAGAAATAATCCTGAACGCTCGAAGAATTATTTTTCCGGGTGTAGGAGAGGCCAGTACTGCCATGTCATACTTGAAAGAACGAGGGTTGGATAAGGTTATACTAGGAGCTACCCAACCTTTCCTTGGCATCTGTCTCGGAATGCAATTGATGTGTTTGCATTCAGCAGAAAATAACACTGCATGTCTTGGGATCTTTGAAGAGAAGGTGCACAAATTCATCCCAAATCATGGAGAGAAGGTTCCACAGATTGGTTGGAATACCATCAATAATGTAAAATCGGATTTATTTCATTCCATACCAGAGGAGTCATATTGTTATTTTGTACATGGATATTATGCCGGTATTGGTGAACATACGATTGCTCGAACCGATTATTGCGGAGAGTACAGTGCTGCACTACACAAGGATAACTTTTATGGTGTGCAGTTTCATCCTGAGAAAAGCGCAACAGTCGGGGAACAGATCTTGAGGAATTTTTTAAACATCAGTTAAGTATGGAGATCATACCCGCTATAGATATTATTGATGGTAAATGTGTTCGTCTTACGGAAGGAAATTATGAATTGAAGACCGTATATGATGCCTCACCCTTAGATATGGCCAAAAAATTCCAGGACCACGGAATAAAACGTTTGCATTTGGTTGATCTTGATGGGGCAAAAAAAGGGGAAGTACAAAACTGGACAGTGGCAGAGGAGCTTGCTTCAAAGACCCATTTGCAAATTGATTTTGGTGGGGGAGTAAAATCTGCTGATGCCGTAAAACAAATAAAAGATATTGGGATTGACTACGTTACTGTTGGTAGTATTGCGGCAAAAGATCCCGCCTTGTTTGAAGAATGGATCAGGATCTTCGGACCAGACTTATTTCTTCTGGGAGCGGATACAAAAGAAGGAAAGGTTATGGTAAGCGGTTGGCTGGAAGCAACTGACCAATCACTCATTCCTTACATGAAATTCTACCATGATAAGGGTATCCGAAACATGTTTTGTACAGAAATCAGTAAAGATGGAAAATTAGGTGGACCTGCTGTTGAGCTTTACAAAGAGATCAAGGAACAAATGCCGGAACTCTTCTTCATTGCCAGCGGGGGTGTCACCTCGATCCATGATTTGCATGATCTTTCTGCAATAGGTTGTGATGGAGCTATTGTTGGGAAGGCGATTTATGAAAACAGGATTTCATTGAAAGAAATTGAGAGATTTATCATCGGAAACAATACTTATGCTGGCTAAAAGAATCATACCCTGTCTGGATATAAAAGACGGCCGAACAGTAAAGGGTACAAATTTTTTGGATTTGAGAGATGCAGGTGATCCTGTTGAGCTGGCTGCACGTTATGCCGATGAAGGAGCAGATGAAATTGTTTTTTTGGATATCACAGCAACACATGAAAAAAGAAAAACACTTTCAGACCTGGTAGATCGTATCGCTCATAGGATTAATATTCCATTCACTGTAGGTGGGGGTATCACTTCTGTTGATGATGTGAGGGTTCTGCTCGACAGTGGCGCAGATAAGATTTCCATTAATACCGCTGCTTTCACTAACCCTGATCTTATTGATACGCTTGCCAATGAATTTGGAAGCCAGTGTGTAGTGGTAGCCATTGATACAAAACTTCATGATGATCAGAACTGGTATGTTTACCTAAATGGCGGCAGATTGCCAACTGCAACTACATGTCTGGATTGGGCTATTGAATCAGTGAAACGTGGCGCTGGTGAAATCTTGCTCACATCAATGAATCATGATGGTACCAAGGCCGGATTTGCAACAGCAATTACTTCACTCGTATCAGGCTCAGTTTCAGTTCCGGTAATAGCATCGGGTGGGGGAGGAATAATGGAACATTTTCAGGAAGTACTTAACGGGCATGCTGATGCTGCGCTGGCTGCTAGTGTTTTCCATTTTGGAGAGATCTCGATACCGGAATTGAAAAGTTATTTGCGTACAAAACAGATTACTGTTCGATAATAGAGATATTGGTTAATTTTACATCAAATGGAGAAAGAGATTCTGTTCAATAAATCAGCTGATGGAATGGTTCCCGCCATCATTCAGGATCATATTACCCGGAAAGTTCTGATGCAGGGATACATGAACAGGGAATCCCTGGAGAAGACTATTGCTGATGGAAAGATCACCTTTTTCAGCAGATCTAAGAATAGGTTATGGACAAAAGGCGAGGAGAGTGGGAACTATTTAAAACTGATTTCCTATGCTGTTGATTGCGATGGGGATAGCCTTTTATTCAAAGTTGAACCTGCCGGACCAGTTTGTCATACAGGAGCTGATACATGCTGGGATGAAACGAATCAGGTAACAGATTTTTTACAGATACTGGAAAAGGTTATTGAAGAAAGAAAAAATGGTTCAGACGACAAATCCTATGTAAAAAGTTTGATGCTAAAAGGGGTCAATAAAGTTGCACAAAAAGTTGGTGAGGAGGCTGTAGAATTGGTGATAGAGGCAAAAGATGATGATCAGGATAAATTCCTGAATGAAGCGGCGGATCTTTTGTTTCATTATTTACTTTTGCTTAACATGAAAGGATTTAACTTACAGGACGTTAAGGATATTCTAGAAAAAAGGCATAGATCATGAAAAAAATAATCTTCATTTTATTTCTTTCCCCTTTGTTCTCATTGGCTCAGGGAGGAAATTTCAGTATAAAAGGAACTTTGAAAGGAATGGCAGATAATACTGAGTTCCTCTTAAAATCCAATGATGGATCTAATGAAACATTATTGGCATTCAAATCTAAGGGCGACCAACTGAATGCCTCTGGGGTTTTAAAAGAGCCAGGATTATATCAATTGGAAGCAAAAAATAATCCTCAAAAATTGATGCTGTTTCTTGACGCATCTGAACTCCGTGTTGAAGGTGATTTCGCAAATATGCAGAGTGCTAAAATCACAGGATCTTCCACACATTCCGATTTCAATGCTTTCAATACTATTTTTAACCCACTTTTCTCAATGCTGACCTCATATGCACAACAACTCAATCAGGGTGTTAAAGATGAGAGTGGCGCTATAAGAAAGGGATATAATGATCTGGTAGCAGAAGTTGGCAGGCAAACAGAAAAGTTCATCGATGAGCATCAGAATTCACCAGTTTCAACATTTTTATGTCTTGTGGTTCTCCAGTTGAATGAAGATCCGTCGTTGTTATCTAGTCGTCTTTCCAGGATATCTACTGCTGCCAAACAGAATTATTTTGGCCGCACAGCACAGAAAATGGTTGATGATGCAAAATTCGGATCAATTGGTTCAGAAGCACCAGATTTTACCCAGCAGGATGAAAATGGGAAGGATATTAAATTGTCTACACTGAGGGGTAAATATGTGTTGATTGACTTTTGGGCGAGTTGGTGTGGCCCTTGTCGTCAGGAAAATCCCAATGTTGTTTCAGCTTTCAATAAGTTCAAAGCGAAGAACTTTACCGTACTTGGTGTATCATTGGACAGGGCTAGAGATAAATGGTTGGAAGCAATAAAAGCAGATAATCTCACTTGGACGCATGTCAGCGATTTGAAATTCTGGAGTAACGCTGTAGCTGTTCAGTACAAAGTGCAGAGCATTCCACAAAATTATCTTGTTGATCCCAATGGAATCATAATCGCCAAAAATCTCAGGGGAGAAGCATTGCAGAGTACGCTTGCTTCGTTGTTGAAATAATTTAGCAATAAACATCTTCTATCAAAAAGAAGGTCGGTTTATCTTTTGAATCAAGTGTGATTGATAAGATATTGAATCGAATCCATTTGTAGAAAGGATATTTTCTGATATAAGCAGCGCCGGCTGAAATAAAGTTTCTCATTTTTACTTTTCCCACAAGTGTTTCAGGGTGGCCAAATAAAGCATTTCTCCTCGTTTTCACTTCGAAGAAGTGTAGTTTTTTGTCTTTTACTGCGATCATGTCAATTTCCCAATTGCCATATCTCCAGTTCAGAGCCCTGATGTGATATCCATTTTCTACTGCCCAATGCTGAGCCAATAACTCGCCCAGTTTACCAGTTTCATTGTGACTTGCCATTTGATATTTATGTTTTTCTATACGATATTTGATATTGTTTGCTAAGCTATCCTAAAGGGCCTTTAACAGATTGTGATATGTATCGTATTGAAGGGAGAATTCAACCGTATAGTTGGGGTGGAAAAACGTTTCTTCCCGGTTTATTGAACAAAAAAAATGAAGAGGATTTACCCCATGCCGAATATTGGCTCGGCATTCATCCATCTGCGCCCGCATTGGTCCATCTTGGTCAGGGTGCAACTACCACTCTAACGTCGCTGGTCAATTCTGATAAAAAAAGACATCTCGGGGAGCAGATAAGAAAAGAATTCAACTCCCTGCCTTTTTTATTGAAAGTTCTGGATGTAAAAGATATGCTCTCCATTCAAGTGCATCCAAATAAAGCAGATGCAGTGAAAGGCTTCCAGAAGGAAAATATGCTGGGTACACCATTGGATAGTCCTCAGCGCAACTACAAGGATGCTAATCATAAACCGGAAGTTATGATCGCATTGAGTGAATTCTGGTTGCTTCATGGATTTGCTTCAGATATTGAATTGAGATTGCAGCAATATCATTTTCTGACACCTTTCAGCAAGATTTTTCATGAACAGGGAATAGGAGGCTTATACAAGCATTTGATGGAATTAAGCCAGGAGGATACTGAGCAAATACTTTTGGCACATTTGACCCTTATTTCAGATCAATACCAAAAAGACAGTTTGGATAAATCCACTCCAGATTATTGGGCTGCCAAAGCATATCTGAATGAAAAGGGTAAAATTGATAGGGGTATCTTTTCCATTTACTTATTCAATATTCTTCGGCTTTATCCAGGGGAGGGAATTTTTCAGGGTGCAAGGATGCCACATGCCTATCTGGAAGGCCAGAATATAGAGCTGATGGCAAATTCAGATAATGTACTAAGAGCAGGACTCACCCCTAAGCATATTGATATCCCTGAATTGCTTGAGAATATTGATTTTGTTGAAACTATTCCAAATATCTTGTCTGGGAACTTAAACAAAGGTTGGCTCGAATATCCATGTCCTGTCAGGGACTTCTCAATTGCGTCAATGAACGTAAATGCTGGTCAAACTATAGAATGTTCTATTTCAGAGCCTTCAATATTATTACAGTTAACGGGGAATGGCGAATGGAAAGGTTTACAGGAGAATTCTTCTAAAGGGCTAAATGCTTTTTTTATTGAGCCTGGTGAAGAAATTGAATTTAAGGCCAGTTCCGATACACTTTTGTTCCTGGCTTCTGTTCCCGCTTGATCGACTATGCACATCATGAGGAAAACTGTGTACATCATTTCTTCCCCAAGGATTAGAAATCATTATTTTTGTTCAAACACTGAAAATGAAAATTTCAAAATATACCTGGGTATCGTTTTTGCTTTTGGTTGTAATTGCTGCTGTATACAGGGCAATACCTGATCGTCCATGGGGTTTTGCACCACAGTTTGCTATGGGCATATTTGCGGGGGCATTGATCAGCAACCGAATCCTGGCATTTGCATTGCCATTGGTATCATTGTTTCTCTCTGATGCGCTCTATCAGGTATTGCATGCTTATGGCTATACTGAAATCAGCGGTTTTTATAGTGGAATGATTGAGAATTATCTCCTCATCGGGTCGCTAACTTTCATCGGCTTTTTTATCAATCCCACTAAGCTAAGCTCTATCACCAAGGGTTGTCTGGCTTCGCCAACTTTGTTCTTTTTTGCATCCAATGCGCTCACCTGGCTAGGGAATGGTGGATTGCAAAGGCCAAAAACGTTTTCAGGACTGGTTCAGGCGCTTATTGATGGTATCCCTTTTTATACCAACAGCCTGATTGCCACTGTTGTGTTCAGTGCCATTCTTTTTGGTTCCTACCAATTGATCTTCAAGAAGGAAGCCAATACCAATATAGCTTGATAATTTAGCCTTGATATCCTTCATCTTCTGAGAGGTTGCCACCATCGGCAGCACTGGTGGCTAGCTCATCACACCTTTGATTATATGGGTTGGAAGCATGTCCCTTCACCCAGATGAATGTTATAGCATGTTCTTTGGAAAGATGATGGTATTTAGTCCAAAGATCCCGGTTCTTTTTACCCCCCTTAAAATCAGTGGCAATCCATTTGTTGAGCCATTTCTCGTTCACGGCCTGAACCACATATTTGCTGTCTGAGTAAACTTGAATATTGAGCCCTTTCCTTGTTAGCGACTCCAGTGCTGCGATTACCGACATGAGCTCCATACGGTTATTGGTAGTATGTTTGAAGCCCTTGGAAATCTCTTTAGCACTTCCCTTCCACATGAGGATAGCACCGTATCCTCCTCTGCCTGGATTACCTCTGGCAGAGCCATCTGTGTAGATTGTTAAACCATTTTCGTTGATCATTCAACTACGCTAACCTTGATTGTGTTGGTTGGGAGATGAAGTTCAACCGGAGTACTGCCGGTATTCACCACCACTTCTCCGGCTCTGATGAATCCCCTTTCCTTGAGGATGCTGATCTGATCTGCAACAATCTCATCAAGGCTTTGCTCTTCATCATAGAAAAATGCCCTGACTCCCCAGCTGAGACTAAGCTGGTTTACCAAAGTTCTCTCTTTGGTAAAGATGTATAGATGTGATTTTGGTCTGTAACAGCTTAACATAAATGCAGTATAACCGGATTGCGTCATACCAATCAATGCATCCGCATTGGTATTTTCAGCCAGTTTACAGGCGGTAAGGCAAACAGCATCGCTGATATAGGTAGGTGAATGGGTAATAGGTTTTATGTCCTCGTCCCTATTGTATCGATATTCTGATTTTTCTGCTTCAATGATGATCTTCCTCATGGTCTCCACAACCAGAACTGGGTGGTTGCCGGTAGCAGTTTCTCCGCTGAGCATAACGGCATCAGCTCCTTCCAGAACAGCATTGGCAACGTCGGTACTCTCACTTCTGTTGGGTTTTACCCGGTCGATCATGCTTTCCATCATCTGAGTGGCAACGATCACAGGCTTACCTCTGTGCAGACATTTTCTGATAATCTGTCGCTGAATAAAGGGTACTTTTTCAATAGGAACTTCCACACCCAGGTCCCCGCGTGCAACCATGATGCCATCTGATTCCAGGATGATCTCACGTATATTTTCAAGTGCCTCGGGCATTTCTATTTTGGCGATTACCTTGGTCTTGCTTGATTTTTCCTTGAGGATCTTTTTAATACCCTTGATATCCTCTACTTTTCTGACAAATGAGAGCGCTACCCAATCGAGCTGTTCATTGATGATGAAGTCAAGGTCCTTAAGGTCTTTTTCCGTAAGTGCCGGCAATGAAATTTTAGTGTCGGGGAGATTCAATCCCTTTTTAGATGAGATAATTCCCCCAAGTTTTACCCTCACTTTCACGTCTGTATTGGGCATGATCTCCTGCACCACCACTTCAATTTTTCCATCATCAATCATAATGGTATTACCCACTACAACATCACCGGCAAGATTAGGGTAGGAGACGTAAATTTTCTCCATTGTACCAATGCATTTCTCGTTGGTAAGGGTCAGCACGTCACCCTCTTTGACTGGAAGTGCGTTATTCTCAATTTCACCTACCCTTAGTTTTGGACCCTGAAGATCACCCAGGATGGCAATATTGTAGGGTTCAGTTGCATTGATTTTTCGGATGCTATCGATGATCTTTTTCTTGTCTTCGTGGGCTCCGTGAGAAAAGTTCAATCGAAAAACATTGACCCCGGCACGGACAAGTTCAAGCAGTTTTTCAAAGCTGTCGCAAGCCGGACCCACTGTTGCCACAATTTTGGTGCGATGTATCGAATGTTCATTTCCGGCATGATTATTCATCTGCTGGTGAAAGTATTTGCCAATATTTTTACTCATGTTTGGTTGTTGTCTGGTTAAAATAGAAATGACAGCAGTTTTCTGCTGTCATCGGTCAACTGGCGAGAATCTTAACGATCTTCAGCCATTCTTCACTTATTTTTTGCTTGGCTTTCACAGCATTGTCAAGCGGGGTATAATGCATCTTATTGTTCATGATACCAACCATCACATTATGCCTTCCTTCGATAAGGCATTCAACTGATGAGTAGCCCATCCTGCTGGCGATCAATCTGTCCATACTGGAAGGTGAGCCGCCTCTTTGAATATGTCCCAGTATAGCCACCCTGATATCAAACCCTGGAATTCTTTCTTTGATCAGTGCCGCCAGGTCATTTCCGCCACCAAAATCATCACCTTCGGCTACTACGACAATATTAACCAGTTTTTTTCTTCTTTCCTTCTCCTGTAATGAGGAAATGACAGCTTCTACATCAGTCTTCCTTTCAGGAATCAGAATATGTTCAGCACCTGTTCCAATTCCGCTGTGCAATGCAATATAGCCAGCATCTCTGCCCATCACCTCGATGATGAACAGCCTATCATGGGCATCTGCAGTATCCCTGATTTTATCGATGGCTTCAATGGCAGTATTCACCGCAGTATCAAATCCGATGGTAAAGTCAGTGCCGGCAATATCTTTGTCGATAGTTCCCGGTATTCCAATACAGGGAATATCGAATTCGTTTGAAAATATTTGTGCGCCCTTGAAAGAACCATCACCGCCGATGACAATCAATCCATTGATACCTCTTTTTTTAAGGTTTGCATAGGCCTTTTTTCGTCCTTCAGGAGTCAGAAATTCCTTGCATCTGGCTGTTTTTAAAATGGTTCCTCCACGTTGGATGATGTTGGCAACACTTCTGGAATCCATGGCATGTATATCGTCATCTATCATCCCCGAATAGCCTCTTGTGATTCCGAATACTTCAAGACCATGGTAAATGCCGGTTCTTACAACTGCTCTGATACAGGCATTCATACCGGGGGAATCTCCTCCGGATGTCATAACGCCGATTTTGGTAACTTTTTTCTGCATGGGATGAACTCTGGTTTGGATGGCAGGCAGGTGCTTTTTTCAAGAGGTTTGCGGTCGCAAAATTAACGAATTGTGCTCAATTTACCCCATTTATTAGACCTAAGCATTTTTCTTCGCCAATTCCATCTGATGTATCTCCCCAAGAATAAAAAATCGCAAAAACATCTCTTCTGAATACCAGCCTTGTCTTCTTGTATTTTTAATTACTTCCTTGTGGGCGTTTTTTTTGTAAGCAAAGTTTTTCATATCCTCCGCAGATTCCCAGATGCTGAAAGTGGCTTGTTTAATAAAAGGTACTTAACCTATGCCTATGGAATATTGAAACCCTTTGTTTTTCTCCAGATTTTCGGCAGTACCGGGTACAGCTTTCCAAAAATTAAAAAGTCTGCTGAGTCGAATCGTGGCCCGTGTCAGCACTCCAATTTTACCTTCGGGGTCTGCTTTTCTGATCTCCTGGTTGATGAACTGTTCTCCATCCCAACTTCCGTGACCAGAATAGGGTTCAAGATGGAAAACAGAAATTTTTGTTTTGAATTTTCTTAGCCACTGCATCACAAAGCTGCCCAATAGGGTAGAGCATTCCCGAAACAGCTCTTCCTCAGCAAAAGGCTTTTCACTTTTCCAGAAAACCATGATCGCCCATTGGTTGAAATCTGGATGTATGTCAAAGGTTCCGTTCTTTCCAGATCCCATTAGCTTGTAAAAAAAAATATTTTTATTAAGCCAAAGAGGAATATGAAAGATGGCCATGGAGAGGAATGCAAATGGAATGTACCGTGTGGGGTATCTGGCGGTGAGGAGTAATGAATATGTTTTCAAATTCAGAACTTGTTCTTCCACATCATGCTTTCTATGGGTCTGTTGGGTTGACCGCTATATTTAGCATTTGCTTTTTGGTTGTATTTGATGTCAATTTCACCTTCAACAGGGAAGTAGATCAATTGGCCGATAGGCATTCCATGATACACTTTTACAGGTTGTTTCACGGAGATTTCCAGTGTCCAGTTTCCACAGAAGCCAACATCTCCCTTTCCGGCTGTGGCATGAATGTCAATCCCAAGTCTTCCAGTTGAGGATTTGCCTTCGAGAAAAGGTACGTGTTCGTGCGTTTCAGTGTATTCTAGTGTAACTCCCAAATAAAAAACATGTGGGTAGAGTACGAATCCATCATCGGGGATATCAAAGTATTCAATTAGATTGTGCTGCTTGGCATCAAGGATATGATTGGTATACGTAGCAAGGCATTTACCCAAATGAACATCGTATGAATTACTGCCCAGGCAGCTCCGGTCATACGGACTGATCTTAATCGTTCCTTTTTCTATTTCTTCCAGTATTCTTTTGTCAGAGAGGATCATTACTTTCTTTTTTTCAGCCCTACGAATTTCGGAATCAATTTTGAGGGATGTCTCGCATTTTTTCAACAATTTTACAACATGCCATTGATTTTCAAGGAAGTGAAAGAGGTTCATTCGGTCGCCTGTTGGAGGCATACTGAAGATATTTCCTTTTTTGAGGAGAATATTCATTACCGATCAGTTGCTTCCCATCCTGAAAAGATCAGACAGCAACTTTCCTCCCGTATGTCAATTTTTTCACTGGATCCTCATTTTCCTTTTGATTCAGTCGTAAATCCACCTCAAGGGAAGCCTTTCCTTCCATCCGGGATACCAGATTTTTCAATAACACATACAAATTTTATTTCCGGTGCCATACTTTCTAAAACACATGCAGTAGGCATTGACCTTGAAAGAATCTCTGAACGAATATTGAAAGTAGAATCGCGGTTTTTACATCCTGAAGAACTTTCAATGCTTCATGTGTCAAGTGCCGATCGTGTTTCTATGCTTACCCTCATGTGGTCAGTAAAGGAAACGGTATTCAAGTGCTTTGGAAAAGCTGCTATTGATTTTTCCAATGATATCCGGATCGTTTCCATTGCTGAGGATCTTTCTACTGCCTCCATAATCTTCCAACCTGTGAACGATACCCAACATCGGGTGATTTGTCATAAACTTCAAGACCACTGGCTTACATACCTGGTTTGCCAAAAATAAAGAACCCCTTGTTCAAGGGGTTCTCAATAATGTGAAATTGTTGCTCTTTTATTTCAGAGATGCCTGAAGTTTTTCATTCAGTGTAACATAATCCGGATTTTTGGCAGCTTTTGCCAGTTCCATAGATTTGGTTGAGGCTGCTTTTGCTTCTGCCTTTTTGCCGAGCATGGAGAGGCATCTTGCCTTCTGATACCAGACCCAGTAAGCTGAAGGTGTTTGCTCAACTGCTTTGTCAAGCCATGCAGCTGCTTGGTTCATGTCCTTGTTGTTGTCCATGTAATACATCGCAGATGCATAATAAGGTTTGTTGTCTTTGTTCATCAAATTGTCAATCTGACCCATGATCTTGGTTTCGATATCAGCTTTGATGGGTACACTTACCATGGTTGATTCCCATATGATCATCATCTCAAGTTCATTACTTTTTACCTTTTCAAACAGAATCATAAATGTTTCAACAGGGAAGGGCATGGACACACTGGGGACATTCACCCTAACAACATCCATATCCTGTTTATAAGCAGACGGAGATGTTACGTCGATTTGCTTGGTAATAATGATGGTCCATTCTGATTGGCCGGGTATAGAAAGCAGACCATACTTACCTGCAGCAATTTTTTTACCACCAATAGTTACCTCATCACTGAAGGTGAGCGTGGTGGCACTGTTTGCTCCCGTGCGCCATACTGAACCCCAGGGAACAAGGTCACCAAAAACGGTTCTACCTTTGGCATTCGGCCTGGAATAGGAAAGTTCTATTGAACCAAGACCAAACTCCTGTTTTACAGTTTGAGAGGTTGAAGCTGAGGGGGTTTTCAGCGTCTGGGCATTTATTTGAAAAACGAATGCCAGAAATGCTAGTGCCAGGATCGATTTTTTCATATTGCTTTATGTTTGGTGTAAAATTATTGAATTTTCAATGCTTCTCTTTTGAAATTCTTTGCTCCTCTGATTTTAGCCTTGCATCAAAAAAGAAGGTACCCAGCGGTAACCATGCAGCTACAAATGCTTCCAGAAACCGTTTCAAAGGCCAATTGTAAATTTCTTTGGCATAGTATGCCATGGCAACGTATACAACAAAAAGAAAGCCGTGAATAGAGCCGGTAATCTTTACAGCGATGGGCATACCAAAGTAATATTTCAAAGGCATGGCAATGAGCAACAGCACCAAAAAGGAAATACCCTCCGCAATTCCTGTCTTCCTTAATAAAATGATTGCCCTTGTTCCCATAACGCTTGAATTGATAAAATTAGGTTGTTTTCTGAAATTTAAAGCCTGGGTGGAACCTATTCAGGGTATCCCTAAGATAGTTTCTGTCTAGATGGGTATAAATTTCTGTAGTGGTTATACTTTCATGTCCGAGCATTTCCTGTACAGCCCTCAGATCTGCCCCTCCTTCAACCAAATGTGTGGCAAAGGAATGTCGAAACGTATGGGGGGAAATATTTTTTTGGATGTTGGCCTTTACCGCAAGCTCTTTTATGATGTAAAAGACCATGACCCTCGACAGCTGACCACCTCTTTTGTTGAGAAAAAGGATATCCTCACAGCCTTTGATTTGAGGAAGGTGAACCCTTATCTCTTGAAGATAAATTGTGATATGTTTTGCTGCTTCTGCACCAATGGGTATCAGCCTTTCTTTATCTCCTTTTCCAATTACCCTCACAAAACCTATATCGAGGTAAAGATGACTTCTTTTTAATCCTATCACTTCGCTTACCCTTAGACCACAACTATAAAGTGTTTCCAGAATCGCTTTATTTCTGACTCCTTCAATTTTGCTCATGTCGATGGCTCCTATGATACGCTCAATCTCCTCAAAAGTCAGTGTATCGGGCAATGACTTTTTGAGTTTTGGGGAGGAAAGTAGTTCGGTGGGATCGGTTTTGCTGATCTCTTCCTGCAGGCAGTATTTATAAAACGATTTGATGCCTGATATGATCCGTGCTTGCGATCTGTCACTCATCCCCATGCCGGCAATCCATTTGATATATTCCTGAAGTATTTTTAGGTCAAGCTGATCAGGACTGCATTTAAGTTCCTTATATTCCAAGAACTGCGTAAGCTTTTCCAGATCATTGCCATAAGCTTCTATGGTATTTTGTGAAAGTGATTTCTCAAGTTGCAGATACACGAGAAACCCTTTTTTATACATTTCCCACATGATCGCTTGTTTACTTACTGATCAGAAAAAGTTTTATTCCCTTAAATTCGTTTCTCAAATTAATCAATATTCACCCATAAACATCGCATGGAGCCAATCAATCTGAAATCGTTCAAAGCAAAATCAGCTCTCAATAGAAGAAAGATGAAACTATTTCTTTCAAAAGTTGAGAAAACTCCACCAAGAGGACTTGACAAACTTGCAGAAAATATTGAAAAAGAAGTTTGGAAAGAAGTGGACTGCCTCACCTGCTCCAATTGTTGCCGATCCATGACACCAACATTTACTGATACGGATGTAAAGAGAATTTCTTCCCATTTTGGCCAGACACCTGAAGAATTCAGAAAGAAATGGCTCTACAAGGATCGGGGAGGCGACTGGATGAATACCAAAACGCCATGTCAGTTCCTTGATCTGAAAACAAATATGTGCTCTATATATGCTATCAGACCTGCTGATTGTTCAGGGTTTCCACATCTTTCAAAGAAAAAGATGACTGAGTATATTCATGTTCATAAGCAAAATCTGGAATACTGTCCGGCTACCTACAAGATGGTGGAGAAGATGCAGGAAAAACTTTCAGGAGCTTAGAAAGGATAACCGATTGCAAACTGGAATGCAGGTTTTTGCCAGACGTTGTCTACGAACCACCCACCTGACCGTTTAGCATAAAATCTTTCAATGTTTGTATTGCCCTTATTGCCGGGGCCATATCTTGGATCTTTTATCGGAAAACCCAGATCAAACCTGAGCAGGAAGTAATTGAAATCTATTCTGGCGCCAAATCCGCTGGCAATGGCTAAATCCTTTCCAAGATTTTTGAAACGGAATCCAGCATTTTTTAGACTACCGTCAAGGTCATTTCTGAACCAAATGTTTCCTACATCAGTGAATAGAGCCCCTCTCATCCAAAAACCATAAAAGGGAAATAGGTTAAACCTGAATTCAAGATTAGCCTCCAGTTGCATATCAGCATACTTGTCGTTAAATGTGCCATTGGCAACAGTATCATAAAAGACATTGGAGCCAATACCCAATTTGCGAATTGCCCACCCCCTCATGCTGTTTGGCCCGCCTGCGATGTAACTCTTGAAAAAGGGAAGAGTTACCTGTCCCTTTCTTGAAGCAGTTGTAAATGCAAGACCTCCCCCTGCAAAAGCACGAAAATGCAAACTGCTGTTTTTGTGCGTAACAATATGCTTGAACTCCACATCCAGCTTTGCAAAGCGGTATAAGTTATTCAGGGCTTTACCACTGGCTGTCTGTCCGCGTAAAACAGCACCTGTAACTATTCCACTTTCCTCTGCATATAACTTTAGCAGGCTTGATTTATTTGAACTGTTTGGCGTTAGGTTTCTGTTGAACAAGGCATTCATACCTATAATAAGTCCATTATTGTAAGTGTACAGCAGCAATGGAAAATCCTGAATGGATTCAAGAAACAAACTATCAGGCTTGAATCGGGTATACTCAAAGTTGAATGGTCTGAACTGCCAAGTTGTATTGGGGTTGGGCTTCCATTCATAACCGATATATGTATTGAATGTATTCAGATTGAAAAACCTGAAACGATCTATGTAGAAAATATCTGCAGAGATCAGCGTTTTAGCCTGTTGAAACTGCGACTTAAAATTATTACTGAATGGGGCTACGATCCAAGGAAAAGTTAGTCTGTTCGTGAGTGATATTTCCCCGGAAAGTATTTTTTGGAAATTGTTGAATTCAATACCGGTTCTCAGATTATTTTCTAGCTGAATGGCCTTCCTGCCTATATTTCGGTTTCGTAAGGTGAAGTTATTGGCTAGCCCAACTCTTCCCGTACCCACCTGTATCATTTGTGACGTGTTGATGATACTGCTACCTTCCAGATCTATACTGAAAAACTGTCTTTTTGCCGGAGTCATTCTCAAGGTATAGTTGATCTTCTTGCTTTCATCTTTGACCTCAGATGTCATGTTTATACTTTGCCAGGTGCCCAATCGATTATAATTATTCAATGTTTTGTTGAAGTCATCTCTCCTGAATAAGTTTCCAGGCTTTAAAAGCATATAGTTGCGGATCAATTCTTGTTTAAAATTGCCGTGTATGGAATGAATGCTGATTGTATCAGCAACTTCATGCAATTCATTCAATAAACTGTCATTATCCTCTGGATAGAGATCTGGGAAAACCTTGATGCTGCCAACATGGTAAGCAAAAAGATGTGTACTATCTCTGTTAGGTCTTAGTTTAAAAGTAATATTAACTGTTGGTTTTTTTAAGGGTGATGCGGCTTCTATCATCAATTGAGATTGTCTGAAAAAATCATTACCACCATTCAATAATGCTGGATGTATCGTGTCAACTTCAGCAATTATATCTTCACGGCTGATTTTATAAAAGCCATTATTTTGAAAAACATCGGTCAGTCTGCTGATCTCCCCATCAATTGCAGCATAGGAAAACGGCGACAAGTTTTTCAGATAGACATCCCTTGTATTTTCTTTGATTGCCAAGCTTTTCATTCCATCTGGGAAGTTGTAATCTATCGAATCAACCAAAAAGAGAGGTCCGGTCTGTACAGTAAAAACCGTTTTGATTCTGAGCTGATCTTTTTTTATTTGGCTGAGGGTGTCGTATCTGATTTTATTTCTTCTATAGCCCATACTGCTCATGTAATTTGACATATTCAGAGAGCTTTTTTTCAATGCAGTTTCATTATAGCTATTCGGATTGTCCATAATCCCCACTGGAATGATCCAGGGAAATGATGGCCATGGAATTTTTGATGCCACTTTAATCTGAATACTGTCTTCCATCTGCGAGGTTAAACCCTGCCTGAGCATTGTCTGCTCATTTTTACTGAGAGTACCATCAAATTTTATACTATTTTCGAAATGGAAAGGCTTTTTTTCAGGAGCTTTTCTAACGATTGTACAGGATGATACCATCAGCACCAAGGCAATTCCTGTTGTTACAATATGGTTGATTGATTTGTGCAAAATTTTCGAAAAAATTGGTAATATGATCACCAAATCCGAAATCAAATATATTCAAAGTTTAGCCCATAAAAAATTCAGGGATCAGGAAGGATGTTTTGTAGTTGAGGGAATAAAAATGGTTACTGAATTGATTGCTCATTTTCCTCACTTAACAATCAAAATATTCATTACCCCTGATGGAATGATTCAGATTGGGAAAAATCTGCCAAAAAATATTACTTGTGTAGAAGTGCAGGAACATGAGCTGATGAAATTGTCTTTTCTTGCAACACCCCAGCAGACCCTGGCGTTGGTCAAAATGCCTCAATTTGAGCAGAAGGAGCCATCTGCTGCAGGGTTGACACTTATTCTTGATCAGATCCAGGATCCTGGAAATATGGGTACGATCATCAGAACCTGTGATTGGTTTGGTATCACCAATATTGTTTGTTCACCTGATACTGCTGATGTTTTTTCGCCAAAAGTGGTCCAATCCTCAATGGGAAGTATTTTTCGTGTTGATGTACGATATGAAGATCTTGATCAGTATATAGACAGACTGCAGAATATCCCTGTTTATGCAGCAACATTGAAGGGTGAATCAATGCTGGACCAGAAATTTGAACATCCATCTTGTTTGATTATTGGGAATGAGTCAAAAGGAGTGTCTGCTTCACTGTTGAACAAAGCAAACAAATTCATTTCAATACCTAAGCTGGGTGAGGCAGAATCACTCAATGCTGCTGTTGCAACTGGAATTTTACTTTCCAGATTGCTGAATTAAACTATTTGAAAACAAGTGCCTTGGCAGGATTGATTTTTCTGCTGATATAGGATGGAACGATCAGTATGAGCGCAGAAACAATAAGCGTGCCAATGATAATCAGCACTATTTGGTCATAGTGAACACTCACAGGTGCACTGCTCACATAATAA
Organism: Chitinophagia bacterium; assembly: GCA_046309555.1. Lineage (GTDB taxonomy): Bacteria > Bacteroidota > Bacteroidia > Chitinophagales > Chitinophagaceae > Pollutibacter. The sequence goes on along the minus strand of JBKCOY010000104.1, from coordinate 9,924 downwards.
ACATCTTCATTTAGTCTGATAAATCTTGTATACAGTTGTAAATAGCAGATCCCTAGTCCAAGTATACTGCCATAAATGATACCTCTTAGGGCTATGTTTATGCCATAAAATACAAAGATCTGCTGAATCATTGAATCTCTTCCTCCCAAAGATTTGAGCAGTGCGATCATTCTGGTCCTTTCGATCAAAAGAATGATGAGGCAGGTGATAAGATTGATGACAGCTACAATGGTCATCAGCCCAATCAGAATATATTTATTGGTATTCTGTAACTTAAGCCAATCAAAGATCTCCGGTGAAAGTTCCTTCAATGTCAATGCATTCCAACCTCCGGGTAGTAATGAAAATATATTTTCTACTGACGCTTCCATTTTTTCCGGATCTTTAAGATCCAGTTCATATCCACCTATTTCCTGTTTATCCCAACCATTCATTTTTTGTATCAGTTTCAGACTGGTCAATGCATATACTTTGTCGTATACGTCAATTCCCGTTCTGAATATTCCCGATACTTCTACTTTTCTAACCTTTGGTGATGATCCATCATCCTGAACGAAATAAACCAGGATAGAATTTCCGGTATCAATATTGAGTTGATTTGCCATAAAAGAAGAAACAGCAATGTTAACAGTCGAAGCCGTATCGTCAGATTTTGGCCATTTCCCCTTTATTAAAAACCGATTAATTTTTTCATACGCATAATCTTCGCTGACACCTTTGAGTAATACACTTTCAATCGTACCATTTGCATTCAAAATTGCAGACCTTGTTGCGTATGTTGAAACTTTTTTGATTTCAGTATTCTCTTTGAGCAAGTTCATGATACTGTCGGTACCCAATATAGGAACTTCTTCTGCCATGGTTGCTTTTACCGGTTCATAGTGCATAACCCTGATGTGGCCCCAAAATCCAAAAATTTTATCGGCTATCACTTCCTGAAAACCATTGATAAAAGATATCGCAATGATCATAGAGGCTACGCTGACAGTAGTAGCCAAGATGGAAATGCGCATAATAAAACGAGAAAATGATTTTTTCTTTGCTTTAGCAATTCTTTGGGCTATAAAATAAGCAAGTTTCAATTTTAAGATTATAGGTTAAAAATACAACGCATTTATTGATTAAATTCGTCAGCAAATGAACTTGAAGAGGATTATATCAATTTTTTGGTCCTTTTTACTTTTTGCATTAGGACCAGTAAGTGCGCAAAGGGCTGCTGATGAGGTATTCATGGAAAATATAAAAACCATCAAGCTGAATCGATTTGGTGATGCATTATCCTATCCCATCATTGCGTTAAATGGCTCTGAGCAGCTGGAATTGAATTTTGATGATATGTCCGGTGGTGTAAAAAATTATTATTACAGTTTTGTTCTTTGTAATGCTGACTGGACTCCTGCACAGCTGAGCACCTTTGATTATTTGAAAGGCTATACTCAGGTAAGGATCACCACTTATCGTAATTCTTCAATTTCATATACCCGTTATACCCATTATCAGGCCAATTTGCCTGATAAAAATTGCATACCCACAAAATCCGGCAACTATCTGCTTAAGGTATTTCTCAACGGGGATACTTCCAAGCTGGCGTTCACCAAGAGATTTCTGGTAGTTGATCAAAAAGTAAATTTGGGGGCAACTGTTTTACAGCCATCCGGACAGCAATATTTCATGACGCATCACAGGCTGCAGGTACAACTGGACACCAAAGGTTTTGACATACGTTACCCTCAGCAACAAATCAAAGTGCAAATTCTCCAAAATTATCGATGGGATAATCTTATCAATCTAACTTCTCCTACTTTTCAACGCCAGGATCTGTTGCAATATAGCAATGAGTCAGAAATGGTTATGCCCGCAGGAAAAGAATTTCGTTGGCTTAACCTAAGAAGCTTCAGATTGTTAGGGGATCGTATAAGGCGTCAGGAAAATACCGACAGCAGCTTTAGGCTTTTCGTGAAGGAAGATCTTCCTCGTTTGCCAAGGCAATATTTTTACTACCGCGATGCCAATGGTATGTATATCAACGAAACCGTTGAAAAAATCAATCCTTATTGGAATGCCGATTATGCTGATGTTCATTTTACTTTTGTTCCGCCAGGTTCAAAGCCTTATACAGATGGCGATCTGATAATCATGGGTGAGCTCACGAATTACGGAAAGGATAAAGAGTCATTGATGAAGTTTAATCCAGATAAAGGAGTTTATGAAGCAAAACTCCAATTGAAACAGGGTTACTATGATTATATTTATGCGATCAGGCAATTTAAAAATGGTAAACCATTTTATAATTCTATGATATCAGAGCAGAATACCTGGGAAACGGAAAACGCCTATCTCGTGCTGGTTTATTTCAGGGCTTTAGGAGGCAGGCACGATGAACTCGTAGCGATTAGGCAGTTCAATAGTCAGTTCAACAGAGATCTTCGTTGATTTTGTGTATATTTGCGGCGGCAGGTCTTGCACGACCAGCTCCTGCTGAACTCCCCCAGGACCGGAAGGTAGCAAGGGTAGGCGGTTGAGCGGTGCGATGTAAGCAACCTGCCATTTTTTTTGTGCATAACTCTGCATTTCCACTTTTTTCGATTTGATTACCTTGCATTTCAAATCAACAATCATGAAATTTTTTATCGATACAGCCAATCTGAATCATATCAAAGAAGCTGCAGATCTTGGAATCCTTGACGGAGTTACTACCAATCCATCCCTTATGGCAAAAGAGGGGATAAAGGGTAATGAAAATATCTTAAAACACTATGCTGATATCTGCGCCATTGTAGATGGTGATGTAAGTGCTGAAGTTCTTTCCACTGATTTTGATAGCATGGTTGAGGAAGGTAAAGCCTTGGCAGCCATTCATCCAAATATCGTTGTGAAAGTTCCGATGATCAAGGATGGTATAAAGGCAATCAAATGGTTTACCGACAATGGTATCAGAACCAATTGCACACTCGTTTTTTCAGCAGGTCAGGCAATCTTGGCTGCAAAAGCTGGAGCTGCCTATGTTTCACCTTTTATTGGAAGGATAGATGACAGCAGCTGGGATGGAATCGAACTGATTGCACAGATCGCGCATATTTTTAATGTTCAGGGTTTTGAAACGGAGATCCTGGCAGCTTCCATCCGTAATCCATTGCATATTGTTCGATCTGCAGAAGCGGGTGCCCACATTTGTACCTGTCCGCTTGCCTCCATTTTGGGACTTCTGAAACATCCGCTCACTGATATAGGATTGGCTCAGTTTATTGAAGATGCCAAAAAAATGTAACAGCTTTTACAGGTTCCACCAATAATTGAATTTCAAAACCAAGGCCCTGTTTTTTACATTGAACGGGGCGGGGTAGTAGTTGTCTGTATATACAATGAACAGATCAGATGCGGGTTTATATCGCCACTGAAACCTTGAGTTGATGTTGATGTTTTTTTGCTGGTTGTTGTATTGTAAAAAAGTAGTAAAAAATAAGGTATTGGAAAACGTAACATCAACCCTTGGCCCTACCAGCCAAAAAGTTGTTTTGTTCCATGGGGCTACCATTGAAATGTGATTGTAGCTTGCACTAACCGCCGCACTTACATAAGGCTGAAAACGATAGCCCAGATCCGCGCTTAAAAATGTTCTTTTCCCATTCTGATAATAACCTCCAAACCTGCCTGAAAATCCATAGGTAAAGAGCTGTTGCGGTTTGGAAACATATTGTGTTCCGATTGCATTCCACTGATGTTTACTTCCTTTTGGGAGATTACCCTTCCCGATATTTGTTGGATCGAAGGGTTGCAACAACTGAACATAATCATTTGAGACCCACTGCGTAAATACGGATTGATCTCTAAATGCAAGATTATAAGCCATGTATGTCGTATTCTCTGTAAAAGAAAACTGACTATTGAAAAAATTGAAAGATTCGATTTTAACAGAATGGCTGGCTATCTTAGGATTTTTAACAAAAAAGAATCTTGTTATTCCGGGAGACAGCCTGAAATAGTCCTTTCTGGGTACAAATCCAACATCAGCCATGAATTGTTGTCCCACATATTCCTGTTGCCAGGTTATCAGCCAGTACTTGCTGCTGTATTGAATGTTTGCCGCATGCACCCAGTCTTCTTTACTGATATTTTTAGAAAAAGACTTCAGAAAAGTTGCTTTTCCTGTCCAGTGATTGTTAGCAGAAGCTAGGTTATATTCCAATCCTATGTTTCTGTTGAAGGGATTGCTGAAATAGGAGGGATCTTTTTCGTCAGGTTTTAATATCTGGTCGCGATTGACAAATAAAAAGCTGATGTTGCTTCTGGCAAATACTTTTCGTTGGAGAGCAAAAACAGTATAATTCTGTGCAGCAGTGAGTTTGGTCTGATCCCGCTCTGTTTGCATGTTCATGAATCCCAATCGCCAGTCTTTATTCAGCTTTCCGCTGAGTCTGGCTCCAAACTGGATCGGAGCATTCAATCCAATTCTTCTTGAAAAAAATGGTCGTATGGTTGAATAACCGAAGTTGTTGAACTGGTCACCGTTTTCAATGAAGAATTGTCTTCTCTCAGGAAAGAATAATTCAAAACGATCCAGATTTGTTACTTGCCGATCCACTTCAACCTGTGAAAAATCAGGGTTGAGGGTTAGGTCCAGATTCAGTGAGGAGGTTACCGCAACCTTTGCATCAACTCCTATCTTGTTTCTATAATTCGTTTTGGTACCTGCATCAAAGTTTTTACTACCTCCTGTTAAAATAAATGGGATTACTGAAATATTGGTTCCCGCTTCAGGCGGAGGCTGGTCCCAAATCAATTGCCCAGTATAGGCCAGTGAGGCAGTTGGAAATTGCCTGGGAACGGGAGCCCAGCTGGACTTCTCTGCTTTTGTGATATCCAGCCTGCTGAATTGAATGCCCCAGGTGGTGATGCCATTTTTATAGCGTATGGTTTTGAAAGGAATCGACGCTTCCCATATCCATTTGTCATCATAGGATTTCACTTCAGAAGTCCACTTATTATCCCAGTTCAGGTCCGCCTTGCCGCCATCTACCAAGAGGCCATCCCATTGAGCACCGGCAGCATTGGATCCAAAAGTGAAACCATTGGTCTGGTCGTTGAAGGGATCCATGAACAACAGGAAATTGTCATTTTTTCCAAAATTGAAATCTCTTTTAAGGGATTCCACCATGAACTGCTGACCCTTTTCAATGTAATTGATGGCGATGAGGTAAAGATGATCATCATCATAGGCCATCTTTACTTCAGTCCTGACCTTGGCTTTGCTTGTGTCCATAGGAAGTACCATATGGAAATCACTTGCCGTCTGGCAATCATTCCAAGCAGGATCGATCATGCCATCTACCAGGATCTTACCTGTTGTTTTCCTGATGTTGTACTGATAAGAAGTATTTTTCCTCTGCGTAAAAGCAGATAGTGAGAGGCATAACGCCAGTAAAGCGAAAAAGGCTGTTTTGTTTGTCAATATAAGGGTTTGATGCCTTTTTACGCTACTGCTTGCTTCACAAGTTCAGCTGCTTCGCTTAGCAGAATTGCGCTTTGTACTTTCAAACCGCTCTCATCGATCAGTTTTTTGGCTTCAACAGCGTTGGTACCCTGCAATCTGACGATAATGGGAATATTAATATTGCCCAAATTCTTGTAAGCTTCTATGACACCTGACGCAACCCTGTCACAACGTACAATCCCACCAAAAATATTGATCAGAATTGCTTTTACATTGGGATCCTGCATGATAATCTTGAAGCCCGCCTCAACAGTTTGGGCATTGGCGGTTCCCCCCACATCAAGGAAGTTTGCCGGTTCACCACCACTGAGTTTGATCATGTCCATTGTTGCCATCGCCAAACCTGCGCCGTTCACCATACAGCCTACATTTCCATCCAGCTTCACAAAATTGAGGTTATATTTACCAGCCTCTACTTCAGTAGGATCCTCTTCAGTAAAATCTCTCATCGCAGCGAGATCAGGATGTCTTCCCAATGAATTTTCATCAATACCCATTTTGCAATCGACTGCAATAATCTTGTCATCAGCAGCTTTGAAAAGAGGGTTGATCTCAAGCATGGAACAATCCAGACCTACATAAGCGTTGTAAAGGTTGGTCACAAATTTTACCATGTTCTTGAAGGCATCTCCACTGAGTCCCAGATTAAAGGCAATTTTTCTTGCCTGAAAGGGAAGTAGGCCTCCGGATGGATGAACCGCTTCCTTGAATATTTTTTCAGGTGTGTCATGTGCTACATCTTCAATGTTCATCCCACCTTCTGTGCTGTACATGATCACATTCTGACCTTTTGCCCTGTCCAGCAAAATCGACAAATAGAATTCTTTTCTTTCAGATGGACCATCATAGTACATGTCCTGTGCAACAAGGATTTTGCTGACCAGTTTACCGGCAGGGCCTGTTTGAATGGTTACCAAAGTGCCACCAAGGATTTTTTCAGCAAACTCTTTTATATCCTCAACACTCTTACCAACTTTAACGCCATTGATACCAGTCTCTTTCACCTGGCCTTTGCCACGACCGCCTGCGTGAATCTGAGCCTTTACTACTGCAAACTTACTGCCACTTTTTTCCTTGATCTGCTCATAGGCAGTTACTGCCTCTTCCACAGAGCTGCAGGCAACTCCCTCCTGTACAGGTACATTGTATTTTTTCAATAGTTCTTTGGCCTGGTATTCATGAAGATTCATCTGAAAAATATTTGTGCAAATATAGTGCAGTGCAGCAAAAAGACTTTGATAAAAACTAAAAAAGACGACCGAATGGTCGTCTTTTTATGAATTGTAATTTGGGTGCTACTTGCCTTGGTTTTCAGGTCTCAAACTTCTAACCGTTTTACCTGCCTGCCACATCTCACTTTCTCTGAGCTCTTTCAATTCAACTTCAAGTTTCTCACGGTAATCAGGTTGAGAATTGCTGTCAATGCTGCGCTGGCTTTCTTTTCCGGCAGCAACGCTATCGTATAGCTCATTGAAAACAGGTGCTGTTGCATCCCTGAACTTTTTCCACCAGTCCAAAGCACCACGCTGTGCAGTTGTTGAACAGTTGGCATACATCCAATCCATGCCATTTTCTGCCACGAGTGGCATGAGCGATTGTGTCAGTTCCTCAACTGTTTCATTGAAAGCTTCAGAAGGGGAGTGGCCTCTCTCTCTCAATACCTGATATTGTGCTGCGAAAATTCCCTGAATGGCACCCATCAATGTTCCCCTTTCGCCAGTCAGATCACTGAAAACTTCTTTTTTGAAGTCGGTTTCGAAAAGGTATCCGCTACCAATCGCTATACCAAGCGCAACCACTCTTTCATGAGCTCTGCCGGTTGCATCCTGGAATATCGCAAAGCTGGAGTTCAAGCCTCTGCCCTGTAAAAACATTCTTCTAAGGGATGTGCCCGATCCTTTTGGTGCTACCAGAAATACATCAACGTCGGCGGGTGGGATGATTCCAGTCTGTTGGTTGTAGGTGATACCAAATCCGTGAGAAAAATAAAGGGCTTTACCAGGTGTCAGATGCTTTTTAACTGTTGGCCACAATGCTATCTGTGCTGCATCAGACAAGAGATAACAAATGATCGTTCCTCTTTCCAGTGCTTCTTCAATTTCAAATAAAGTCTCTCCAGGCACAAAACCATCTGCAACGGCTTTGTCCCACGTCTTAGAATTTTTTCTTTGGCCTACGATCACATTTACTCCATTTTCTTTCTGATTGAGTGCCTGACCGGGACCCTGAACACCATAGCCGATAACAGCTACTACTTCGTTCTTCAATACTTCTTGTGCCTTTGCCAGTGGGAATTCTTCTCTTGTCACCACATTTTCTTCTACTCCGCCGAAATTTAATTTTGCCATAGTTGTTTTGTTTTGTTGTTTTTGTTTTATCGGAAAGAATTAAAAATTATCTACTTCATAAGGGTCAGCTTCTGGCACAGTAGGACCAATGGGTGTCTCTGGTGCCATCTTCTCAAATTCTACGAGCTTTTCATGAAAACCCTTGCTATCCTTGATGATAGCAACCCTGGCACTACGCACAAATTCAATAAGTCCGAAGGGTTGCAAGACTTCAATGAGCTTGTTTGTTTCTTCACGGTGACCGGTTGTTTCAAAAATGGTGAAGTCTGTTCTGATGGCCACCACTCTTGCACCAAACTCCCTCAGTAAACGTTCAACCTTTACTTTTTCAGCAATGATGTCTGTGGGAACCTTGTACAGCGCCATTTCCTGCCAGATGATGTTCTCATTGGTATTGAAATATGCCTTTAGTACATCTACCTGTTTTTCGATCTGCCTTACCACCTTTCTGACCGTTTCCTCTGTTTCCACTACCACAATATTGAAACGGTGAATGCCTTCTATCTCTGAAGGAGAAGTGTTCAGGCTCTCAATGTTGATCTTTCTTCTTGAAAAGATAATGGCAATCCTGTTGAGCAGTCCAACCTGATTTTCTGTATAGATCGTAAGAGTATATTCCTGTTTCATGATTCTTTATTTTAATCTGATTTCTCCAACACCACATCCTTGGGGTACCATCGGGAATACATTGTTCTCTTTTCCAACCATAACTTCCAGCAAATAAGCACCTTTGTGATTCAGCATGGTTTCCAATGCACCTTTAAGGTCTTCACGCTTTTCGATAGAATTGCCTTCAATCCGATACCCTTTGGCTACAGTCACGTAATCCGGACTCTCAATATCAACAAATGAATATCGTTTCTCATGGAAAAGTTGTTGCCATTGTCTTACCATTCCCAGGAACCGATTGTTCAGGATAAGAATCTTCACATCGATGTTGTATTGCATGATTGTGCCCAGTTCCTGTATGGTCATTTGCACTCCGCCATCTCCAATGATGGCCACAACTTGTCTATCTTTAGCGCCATATTTTGCGCCCATGGCGGCAGGTAACGCAAAGCCCATGGTGCCCAATCCGCCTGAAGTTACATTGCTTTTGCTTTTCGTAAACTTGGCATATCGACAGGCAACCATCTGATGCTGTCCCACGTCGGTAACAATCACTGCAGCTCCCTTGGTGATCTGGTTCAATTGGTCGATTACTTCCCCCATGGTCATGATGTCACTCGACGGGTGAAGCTCTTCGTTGATAACCGCCTCCTCTTCCATCTTCATGCATTCACCAAAGCGATGCACCCATGCAGTGTGATCTCTTTTCTCTACCTGTGCAGTAAGCAAGGGAAGTGTTTCTTTGCAATCACCCCAAACAGGTACTGTAGTCTTAACGTTCTTGTCAATTTCTGAAGGATCAATATCAAGATGAATAACCTTAGCCTGACGGGCATACCTGTCCAATCTTCCAGTTACACGATCATCAAAACGCATCCCTATGGCAATGAGTACATCACATTCATTCGTCAATACATTCGGACCATAATTGCCATGCATGCCCAACATGCCTACATTTTGAGGATGATCAGTGGGCAATGCACTCAAGCCCAGAATGGTCCATGCCGCAGGAACACCTGATTTCTCAATGAATTCCCTGAATTCTTTTTCTGCTTTCCCAAGAATCACACCTTGCCCGAAGATCACCAGTGGTCTTTCCGCTGAATTAATCAGTTCAGCTGCTTCATGGATGTATTGCTCGCGAACAATAGGCTTTGGTCGGTAGCTCCTGATATGCGAACATTTTTCATAACCCTTGTATGCGAATTTTTGGAGCTGTGCATTTTTGGTGATGTCGATCAGTACAGGGCCTGGTCTGCCACTGCCAGCAATATAAAATGCTTTGGCCATGACAGCAGGAATTTCATTCGCATCTGTTACCTGATAATTCCATTTGGTAACCGGGGTGGTGATGTTGATCACATCGGTTTCCTGAAAAGCATCAGTACCCAACAAATGGGCAAATACTTGTCCGGTTATGCAAACCAATGGGGTTGAGTCAATTTGCGCATCGGCCAGTCCCGTTACCAGGTTGGT